>SBFN01000013.1 GCA_006226895.1 Deltaproteobacteria bacterium
GGGCGGGTTTTTAAAAAACGCGGCTTTGCACCGACAAAGCGGATGAAGTTGGGATAGCAGGCATAGCTCGGGTCGGTGAGGATGATTTCATCGTCGGGATTGCACAATGCAGCAAAGAGCAGCAACATCAAGGGGCTGGTTCCGGACGAAACGATGACCTGCTCCGGGTCAACGATCACTTTGTAGCGTTTCTGGTAATGTTCTGCGATCGCGTCACGTAGTTCGATGCGGCCGAGAGAGTGCGTGTAGCGCGTCTCTCCTGCCAGCATCGCTAGCTGGGCGGCCTTAACGATCGGCTCGGGGGTCGGGAAATCCGGCTCTCCAAGACAGAGGTAGATTCCAAGACAGAGGTAGATGATTTCACGACCCTCCAGCTCAAGGGTTTTGGCTCTCTCCATGATTTCCATGGCAAGAAACGGTGTGATTTCGGTGGCGCGCCGGGCGATATGTTTTTTAACGGGGGTGTGCAAGAGTGTTCGCTCCAGATCGGGTTAAGACGGCTTTGTGGTCAGCTTTCAAGGTTGTGCTTTAAATCCCCGGAATTCCGATAGGGCCCGGCAGATCCGGGATGCAGCCTGTTGTGACGAGTAGGCTGGCCAGTAGGAGGAGGGCGAGCAAAACAAGTTTTTTCATCTTTCTTCCTTTTGCGAAACAGGGCGTTCCTGTTGTTGATTGAAGGTTTCCTGTAGCAAACGCACTCTAACAACTCTTCCGATAGTTGCAACAAAAAGTTGTCAGTGTTGTTTTTCTGTGGTCATGTCCCTGAACAGGGTGTCGTAGCGTGTTATTTGCTCGTGCCAGTCGTAACGGGCGACGTGGGAGCGCAAGTAGTCCTTCTGTCGAACAGGTTTTTTTAGAATGTTCCGTAAGCGTTGCAGCAGGTCTTCAAGGTCATCATAGAGAAAATTGTCTTGCAGTGCCCGGGGAATATGCTCCGGGTAAGCCAGGCGACGTGGCAGAAGCGGTATGCAGTTACAGTAGATGCCCTGAATGACGCTGGCTCCAAAAAAATCATGATTGGAGTTGACGGGCATGATGTCAGCCCGCCAGAGCCAATGAGCATAATCGGCAAAATTTTCGGCATAACCAAAATGGATAATCCGCTCGCCGAGACGTTGCTGTGCTTCGGTAAAAACGGGTGGGCAGTTGCGGTAAGACTCTCCCAGGACAGCCACTTGGAAATCGAATCCTTCCTCTTGCAGGCGGTAGAGAGCCGTGAAGAATTCTTCCGGGTTCTTGTCATATTCCCAGCGGTGGTTCCATAGGATCAGTGGTGGCTTGCCGGCCTCATCGATTGCTCCTTGCCGATGTGCGTCAAAGCGCTGCAGGTCGAGCCCCAGGTGGAGAACCTTACTCTTGGCTTTGATCAGATCAACACTTTCCAGCTCATTCTGGTCAGGGAAGCCTTTCAGGAACTCAGTCAGTTGACCGGTGAACGCTTCAAGGTGGTATTGTGAGTTGAAGAGGACCCTGTCTGCAGCGAGAGCGCTGGTGTAATTGATGAATGCATAGTGGGCCCGTTGCTGTGCCGGGTTGGCTCCGTTGGGAGACCAGGGGTAGGTCAATTGGTTCTCGTGAAAATAGAGTGCGGTTGGTAAGCCGGCCGTTTTCGCCCGGGTCAGGGCAAGAAAGGTCGTCAGGTCGAGCATGTCGCTGGCCAGCAGCAGTTCTGGTTGATCACCGCTCTCCATAAAGTGGCGGGCCAGGGTCACCGCTCCACCGTGCATACGCCATTTCCAACGTCGACCGCTTAGCGTCATCAACTTCACGTCATGCTGACTATAGCGGGCAAACTCTTCCGCCCAGACGGCATGGGAGCCGGTATGGAAAGGCTCAAGTAGACATATTTTCATTGTTCAGGCTCCATGGTGGTGATGATTCTAGTCGCTGACAGGGGGTTTGACAAGAGCTGAGTTAGCTGCTGGGCGAACAGAAACAGGGAGACAAGATCGGGCCCATGCTGTAGAACAGGACCTGGTTGTTTCTGGTCGGTTCAGCAACGGTTTTTCGGGGTTTTTTAAATCGCATTATGTTTGGTTTCATCTTTCGTGAAAAAAGGAGATAGGTGTCCCATGGGTGAACAGCAAATCAATAACCCTCTGCATGGTGTAACTTTGGAGCAGGTCGTAGAGAGCCTGGTTCAATTTTATGGTTGGAGTGAGTTGGGGCAACGAATCGATATTAACTGTTTCAGGAATGATCCCTCGGTAAAGTCCAGCCTCAAGTTTCTACGCAAGACGCCCTGGGCAAGGAAGAAGGTTGAGGCGTTGTTCATTGCTACAAAACAGAGCGCCGAGGTGACATGAACCTTTTCTATCCCGGTGTTCTTCTGACGGTTGCCGTACTTCTGATTGCTGGCTTTCTTGTGCGCAGGCACCGTCAACGTCGTCATGCCCTGGCAAAGCCATTCCCGGGTGAATGGACCGAGATTGTCGAGAGGAATCTCCCGCCTTATCTGAAGCTGTCAGAGGAGATGCAACGCCAGTTACAGCAGTACACGCAGGAGTTTCTTTATGATAAATCCTTTGAAGGCTGTGGTGGCCTGGTTCTGGATGATGAGATCAGGGTGACCATTGCCTCTCAGGCCAGTCTGTTGTTGCTCAATCGCAAGGTGCGTTGTTACCCCAAGCTCTGTTCAGTGTTGGTTTATCCGAGTACTTATGT
>SBFN01000234.1 GCA_006226895.1 Deltaproteobacteria bacterium
GTACCACGCCATCTCCTGCCATCCCCCCCGGTACGGCGAGGCTTTCGTTTCGACTGGCAAAAGGTCGAAAATGACTGAGTATCTTACCTCTCAACTGCCAGGAACAGGAGGGATCATCCGCCAACAGCCTGAAGATTTCCAGGTTGTAGAGATCCCCCTTTACGAACCCTGTGGAGAAGGCGATCATCTTTTCATCAGTGTCGAGAAGTGCGGATTAACCACCTACGACTTGCTCCGGGAACTGTCGAGCGCCCTTAAGTGCAATGAACGCGATCTCGGCTATGCCGGGCTCAAAGATGCCAGGGCGATTACCCGGCAAATGATCTCCGTACCATTCCGCAAACCGGAAGACGTCAAAGAACTGGAGATTCCGGGCGTAACGATCCTCTCAGCGCGCCTGCATGGCAATAAGCTGCGTCCCGGCCATCTGGCGGGCAATCGCTTCCAGATCCGCATTCACCAACCCGACCGGGAAGGTCTGTCACGCGCGGAGACGATCCTTGGCGTCCTGCAGGATATAGGTGTCCCCAATCGTTTTGGGGAACAACGCTATGGCGCTCTTGGCAACTCCCACCGTATCGGCAGGGCCATCCTGCGCAACGACTTTAAAGCCGCTGTTCAAGAAATCATCGGCGACCCGCAAGAGATTAACCATGAGGGCTGGAAGCAAGCGGCTGAGGCCTTTCACGCAGGTGACCTGAAGACGGCCCTGGAGAAGTTACCTCGCCATTGCAGACCGGAGCGCCGGCTGCTCGAGATGGCCCAGGAAGGCAAGAGCGCTCGCAAGGCGGTCCTTGCTATGCCAAGAAAGCTGCTCCGGCTCTACCTTTCTGCCTACCAATCATGCCTCTTTGATCGCTTGGTCGACATGCGCATGGCCTCCCTGGAGCGCATCTGGCCCGGAGATCTGGCCTACAAGCATGTTAACGGCGCCTGTTTTCTGGTCACCGACCCTGAGGTGGAGCAGCCGCGCGCTGACAGCTTCGAGATCAGCCCCACAGCCCCCCTCTTCGGCTACAAGAGCAAGCTTGCCAAAGGCCAGGCCGGCCTTCTGGAACAAGGCCTGCTCGACAAAGAGCAGCTCAACCTCGAGGCATTCCGTCTCTCGGGGGGGCTGGCAATGGAAGGGGAGCGGCGCCCGTTGCGGGTCCCGATTCAGGCTCCGGAATGTGTTCGGGAAAAAGACTCGCTGCTGGTTACCTTTTCGTTGCCGAAAGGCAGCTTCGCGACGACCGTCCTCAGCGAGATTATGAAAACATGAGATTTTGCCTTGAATTGGCAAACCCTTTGCATTAAAAACAACTTAAACAACACTTCGATTTTTCGTTGCAGTTGCTCATTTGCCGCTTAATTCGTAGAGGAGCCCAAGGCATGTCGCAAACGAACGAGCAGGAGCCCCCCAGCAGGGACGATCTCCGCATTAACTTTTTCAGACCTCGAGCCGGCTTCATGCGTAAAGAGGTCACGATTATCTGGATCACCCTGGCCGCCTGGGCCATTATGACCTTCGGCATGCCGATTCACCTGGCGCTCACTCACAGTGACCCAACCCGCACCCTTGCCGAGGTCCCCTACATCTTCGGCATCCCTGCCTATTTCTGGTTCAGCGGTCAATTTCTGATCCTCTGGTTTATCTTTCTCTGTTTTATCTTCAATGTTCTGATTGACTGGCTGAGCTCAAGCTACCGAAGACGGCGTTAGGGGAATGGCGACTATGGAACAATCGATTAGATATACTCCTTTTTTCCTGCTTTGCGGGGTACTCATCGTTTCTCTTATCGTGGGCCTTTTGAGCCGACGCAGTGACAGGGGTGGCTACGGCGTGCAGGTGAGATCAATCGGCCATGCCAGCATCGGCGCCGCGATCGCTTCAAACTGGATGAGTGCCGCCTCTTTCCTCGGCATTGCGGGCGTTTTTTTCCTCAACGGCTATTTTGCCTTCGCCTACATCCTGGGCTGGACTGGCGGCTACGTCCTGCTGCTGGTACTGATGGGCAGCCAGATTCGTCGTTTCGGCAAATATACTGCACCTGACTTTGTCGAAGCCCGTTATGATTCTTCTGTGGCCCGGGTCTTTTCTGCGGTCATCGCCATCGTCATTTCCCTGATTTACTGCGTTGCCCAATACAAGGGCATCGGTATGGTTTTCGCCTGGATGTTCGGCATTGACTATACCCAGGCCCTGGTTTTCGGCACTCTTATAACCTTTGTTTACCTGGTGGTTGCCGGAGGTTTAAAAGCCGCTCGCAATCCACAGATGCACTACCTGGTGCTCATCATCTCTTTCGTCGTCCCCCTGATGCTGATCGCTAAAAAGCTTGGCTACAACTGGCTGGTGCCACAGTTCAGTTACGGCAGAGCCCTGCGTGATCTGCCTGAACAGGTTTCCAATGCGTACCTGTTCCCCTGGACCTTCGGATCACCTTACGAATGGATTGCCCTCTGTTTCACACTGATGGTCGGCACTGCCGGGCTACCACATGTCCTGTCACGATTCTACACTGTTCCGAACAACCGGGATGCCCGCTGGGGTGTCGTGTGGGGTCTCTTCTTTATCGGTCTGCTCTACTGGAGTGCACCGGCATTTGGCGCCTTTGCAAGAACCTGGTTGACCAACTCGGGGACAATTCTGACCCCAGCTGACTCTCAGGCTCTTGCCGACATTATTGTCATTAAGACCGCTGAGTGGGTCGGCCTGAATGAAATTTTCGTCAGCGTACTGGCCATCGGGGGCATCCTTGCAGCCATCAGCACCATAACCGGGCTTCTGGTGACCGGCGCCGGCGCAATCTCTTACGATATCTATTATCGACTGATCAACCCCAAAGCCACCGAAAGTCATCTGCTGCTCGTCGCCAAAGGAGCAACCCTGGCTCTGGCACTGCTGGTACTGGTGATTGCCGTCAACCCTCCCGGCCTGATCGCCCAGATTACCGCCGTAGCTTTTGCCCTGGCCGGGAACACCCTCTTTCCTGTTTTCCTGCTTGGTATCTGGTGGGACAGAGCCAACAAGTACGGAGCTATCGCCGGCATGATGGTCGGTACGATTATAACCTTTGCGCCCATTCTGCTTGGCAACTTGATACCGACGCTTCGCACCATTCTGCCGCCAACCTCATCGGCCCTCGTTGGCGCACCTGTCGTTATCCTGACAATGATTATCGTCTCACGCCTGACTCCGCCACCCCCTGAACGTTTGAGACGGTTCCTGGTAGAAAAGGTTCACAGCCCCTAGAAGAGCTCCCTGCAACAACATCGTGCAGCATTGACCTCAGCACCAAGCTTGCTGTAATGTGCCGAAAAACTAAAATGTCGTTTTATTGTGACACCGACGATTCTATAAAATGAAGTTGATCTTATCCGCAGGAAGCCTCTACACTTTACCACCGACCCAGGTCTTTGAAATGGCCAGGGATGTCGGTTTTGATGGTATGGAAGTCATCGTAAACCACGACTTCTCAGGATCTAAACACCTCGACCACCTGCGTGAACTGCAAAGCATTCTTCCCGTCCTTTCCATCCACGCCCCCTTTTTTGAGATCGATGGTTGGGGGAACAAGATTGACCAGTTAAAAATATGTGCGGATCTGGCGTTGAATGCCGGTGTCCCACTGATCAATTTTCACCCGCCCAACTGGCTGTTTTTCGAATTTAAATTCTGGAGATGGCTGAAAAAGATCAAGGATTTTCAGTCTGAAATCGGCCAGGACGGTGTTCTTGTAACCATAGAGAACATGCCCTGTCTGCCACAATTCAAAATCAACCCCTACCTGCTTTCAAAGATAGACAACATGGTCCGTTTTATGGAAGACAGGAACCTGTACCTGACATTTGACACGGCCCACTGCGGTTCCATGCATACCGATTTTCTCGGTGATTTCCACGAGTTTTATGATTCCGGCCGTATGCGCAACATACATTTCTCCGACTACGGCAATGGTCGAGAGCACCTTATACCAGGACACGGAGCGCTGCCCTTGACCCGTTTCCTCAATCACTTGAGAGAAACCCAGTATGATTATGCGCTGGTGCTGGAGCTTTCCCCCCACGAATTCCCGCAAGAACTTGAACTCATCAAAGAAACCCTGATTGAAGTTTTTGATTACTTGTGCCAGGAAACCAGGCACTCATCCCCCAGAATGGGGAACGCTGCAGGACCAATCTAGACAACCAGGCTTCCGCCTGCCGTCAAATTTAGCGAACGATATACACTGAACAGTGTGCGTGAAGTGATATTTTCGTTGAAACACTGCCGAGAAGTGTCCGTTTCATGCGGCCTTTACCGGAGGAACCCACCACAATGACATCGCAGTTCTTCTCCTCGGCCAGCATTATCAATTCTTCGGCGGGGTCTCCATACATAACCATCGATTCAAGGTCGACAGCTGCTTCTGCAGCCACCTTCTCAACAACATAGAAGAGACGATCGCGCTTTTCCTGCCAGCCGGGCATTTCGGTTGCGGGTTTATCAGGAAAGAAATCCGTAAATGATGGTGTTTTCATGTTCGGAAGAACCATGACAGCATACAGCTTGCTTTTAATCTTTGCCCCCGAGATCGAAGCCAGCCTTACAGCTTCTTCAGCGGCCTTGTCCGACTGCGGGGAACCATCGATTGCAACGATAATTTTCTTGCTGAGTTTCAACATGCCGAAACCTCCCACGATTTCATTGAGCTGAATTTACCTGTCGGCCTATATTGTGTCAACTGTCACACAGATTTGACAAAAAAGACTTATCTGTTTGACTTCTATAAAACACTATTTTAAAATCATTGGAGCAGTAAAAAGCATGGGCCCTAAATGGTTTTTTTCTCAACCATTTATCACATTAATTTCCATTCTACCTTGACAGCTTAAGGCTGTTTCGTTAGAAAATATGTTTGCATAAAATTTGCGTCATCTAACTCATTATCAATCAAGGATTTTCAAACAATGGCCAGGAAAGAAAAGTCCGAATATATCATCCAGGCAGTTTCCCATGCCCTGGACTTGCTCGAGCAGTTTCATGACGAAGTCGATGAGCTTGGCGTTACCGAGCTCAGCAAACGTCTAAAGCTGCATAAAAATAACGTTTTCCGCCTCTTGGCCACACTCGAGTCGCGCGGTTACATCGAGCAGAACAAGGCGACCGAGAATTACCGCCTCGGGCTCAAGGCTCTGGAACTCGGGCAAACCTTCATCAAGCAGATGGGCCTGCTACGTCAGGCTAAACCGATTCTTGAGAAAATGGTGTCCGAATGTAACGAAACCTGTTACGTCGCTATTTTCAAAGAAGGCCATGTCGTCTATCTCGACATGGTAGAGACAGACATGACGGTTCGCGTCGTCTCCCGTGTCGGATCGCGCCTGCCGGCCTACTGTACCGCAGCAGGCAAAGTCTACCTGTCCCACATGTCCGATGATGAGATCAACGAGATCCTGCCAACGGAAGACTTTCAGGTCTATACCGACACAACCATCAAGAGCCGCACGCAGCTCAAAAATGAACTCGTTCAGATTGCTGAGCAGGGCTATGCTATCGACAACGAAGAACTCGACCTCGGCGTACACTGTGTTGCTGCACCAATTCGAGACTACACCCGGCGGATAGTCGGTTCGATCAGCATCTCCGGGCCAAACATGCGCCTCGGTGAAGAACGCATCAAGAAAGAGTTGGTACCACTGGTCCTCGAGGCCTCAGAAGAGCTTTCGACCCGGCTCGGTTACCACAAGTAAAAGGCTTTCAAAACGCAATACCAAAGGCCCTGCATTCAATAAGTGCGGGGCCTTTTCTATATAAAGTATCCCCCCAGACAAGGTTCATCAGCCAACAGGCAGCAACATTGACAGGCAAACCCCAAATGCTATGATGAGGATGGACATTCATTAATAAATCAGGACACTTAAAAGGCATAAAGCAACTGTGGAAACAGCCCCGTTCGATCATTCTGAGACAAATCAAGACTGTCAGGCCCTGCGTCAGCTCGCGCAGGAGGAAGGGGTCTCTGAGCCGAACAACCTCCCCTTCATGCTTCGGCCGCCTGGAGCGACAAGTGCAGCACTGCTGGTCCATGGTTTTACAGGTACGCCTTGGGAAATGCGCCTGCTTGGTGAAGAGCTGGCCATTGCCGGCATTGCCAGCCTTGCCGTTCGCTTGCCAGGCCACGGCACCTCACCGGAAGACCTCGCCAAAAAGCGTTGGGAAGAATGGTACGACGCCGTTCAGGTGGGCTACAACATCCTCCGCAAGGACTATTCATCAATTTACGGCACAGGCATGAGTACAGGCTGTCTCATCCTCTTGGCTGCGGCAAGAAAAAACCCGATGAGCGGCCTGGTCCTCTTCTCTCCCTACCTGCGGGTCCAACACTGGCTGGCGCCTTATGCCGGATGGTTAAAATGGTTTCGACCCCACCAGGCTAAACCAGGAGCGGAGAAATCGCAGAAGCACTATTATCGCCGCAGACCGGTCGCCGGCGTACACCAGATCAACCGACTGCTTAAAAGAGTCCGTAGCCAGCTGCCACGTATAACCTGCCCGGTCCTGGCATTCAACGGCGCAGGGGATCAAACCGTCGACATTGAAAGTGGTCGTGAATTGATAGACAGGATGGCGAGTGAGATTAAAGAATACCGGTGTTACGGCACCGACGTCCCTCATGTATTAACCCGTGAGGAGAATCCATATCGCGTAGAGATGTTTACCCAGACAATCAGCTTTATTCAAGGTCTCGGAGCCCACCGTCTCGACAAGATAGTGATAGAGAGAAGTCACCGCATGCCGCGTTTGTTCCAACGAGCCTGAGTTGTCTATCACAAAGTCTGCTTTCTGCACCTTATCGGCCTGCGGCCATTGGGCATCAACCCGCTGTCTGGCCTCCGCTTCGTTTATTTTATCCCTCTTCAGGAGACGTTCCACCTGTAAGGCAGGGTCAATCACCACGACCAGAACCTGGTCAACCCGGCTCTCGGCACCAGCTTCAAACAA
>SBFN01000263.1 GCA_006226895.1 Deltaproteobacteria bacterium
GGTTGGGTTCTGGCAGGCTTTGCTTTAACCTTTTATGTCATTGGCGGTATTTTGATCATGGCCGGACTCATCATGATCGGTGTTCTGGGCAGTCAGGATCTTTGGGGTTGGGGTGAGGCGCGTGGCATAGGTTATATGGCTTTTGGAGTCGGCATCGTCCTCTCTGTTCTGGGTGTTCTGGTTATGCGGATCATGCGCAACCGTGGCGTTGCCTGAACGACTAGATAAGGTTCACATAAAAATAAAAAAGGGAGCAGCCGTGCGGCTGCTCCCTTTTTCTTTTACTGTTAAACCAACTTATTTGCTGAGCAGCTGCACAACAGTGTCGGTAAAGGGGTTAGCGAAGAGGATGATCATGGCAACAACGAGGCAGTAGATTGCCAGAGACTCGATCATCGCCAGACCGACCAGCATAACAGTCATGATCTTGCCGCTTGCACCCGGGTTGCGAGCAACACCTTCAACGGCTTTCGAGATAGCAATACCCTGACCAATACCAGTACCAAAAGAGCCGAGACCCATACCGACGGCAGCAGCCATTACACACCAAGCAAAATACTCCATTTTTCTACTCCTTATCTGTTAGTGACCTATTTTCCTATACGATATAGGACGCAAGCACGGACCTCCGTGCTTAGTGAGCTTCTTCGAGTGAGCCGGCAATGTAAATCATTGCCAGCAACATGAATACGAACGTCTGGATGAATGCAACCAGAATACCCATCAGCATCAATGGTAATGGAACCAGGAAAGGCACCAGGGTAAAGAAAATCATCAGAACGATTTCATGGCCATACATGTTGCCGAACAGACGCAAGGTCAGCGACAGGGGACGTGCCATGTGGCCAACGAGTTCGATCGGGAACATTAATGGTGCCAGCCAGCCAATCGGTCCACAAAAATGTTTAAAATAACCGATACCATGCTCCTTGATGCCAACGATGTGTGTCATGGCAAAGACGGTCAGAGCAATCGCCGCATTGGTGTTCAGGTTGGCGGTCGGCGGATAGAATCCGGGGATCAGGGCAATCAGGTTTGAGACGAGGATAAAAAAAGCAATGGTTGCAATCAGCGGGAAATACGCTTTCCCCTTCGGCCCCATAGTCTCTTCGATCATGTTTTCAATGCCATCAACTGCGATCTCGAGGAAATTCTGCAGACCGGTCGGAACCGTTTTGATGTTACGTTTGACAAGAACAGCAACAAGAATCAGCAGTGCCATGACCAGCCATGTATAGGTGACATGGGTGCCAATGTGCATGTGTAGTTGACGTTCGAGCCATTCCAGAAAAATAAACGGATGTGTCATGGTACCTGAAGCCTCCTCTACTTAAAGCGCGCGTTGTGCCGTCATCCAAAACAGGTTGATAATCACTACCGAGAGTCCGATTACCAGGCCGATGATATGGATTTTTACAATTGCAATCAGGATGCCTAGAATTACGGCTAAAATGGCCAACCTGATAAAACAACCGAACATATAAGTGAATCTAGTGCCGCCCGTTGCTTGACCCAAGAGCCGATTCAATGAGCTGCGCAGTGAAATAAATCCGCCGATAGCGATCAGCCCGCCAACCAGAATTGCAATACTCAGGTCAAGGTTGCCAAAAGGCAGACTGCCAAGCAGCAGAAGGGCCAGAATGATCCAGTTCCGCCGTGCCAGTTGCGAGGGCAGCAGCTCAATCTGATCCATTGTCCTTCTGGTCCTTTTCTCCCTTTGTTTCCAGCTCACGCATTCCGCGGCGGGTCAGAATAAAAATGTTGCGAAATCCTGCCGCAATGCCGATGCCGAGCCAGATCATGGTCATCCAGGGGGATGTCTCTAGCCACTTGTCCAGGTAGATGCCGATATACAAGCCAATAAAGGTAGCCGCCACCATAGAGATCCCGATGCTTGATAAAAAGCTCAGAGATTTCATGAGTTGGCGTTTGTCTTCTGACATAATAATTGTATACAGAATACACCTAGGGGTTTAAACCCACCCTAAATAGCACAGGGTTATAGGGGTGTCAACCGGTTTCTCTGTACCTTTCCTGTTAGTTTGGCTGGGCTCCAAGGGAGACCAGGGTAAGGCTTGCAAAGCCGATCATTCCGGCCAGTGAAGCTTGATATGCGTAGTAAGGCCATGCTGTTTTACCGTTATTTTTATTGCAGATATCTCGATACTGTTTCAGGTGTCTGTGTACCTGCCAGCGGATTTCGAAAAAACTGACCTTGAAGCCAGCGTTTGCCATGCTCCTGAGAATCAGAATCGAGCAGATAAAATTAAGGATTCCTGATGCGACAAAACTGTAAAACAAGTAGAGACTCATGAAGCTTCTCCGTTTTGCCGTGAACCTGGACCCGCGGTTTCAGCTGACGACAATCTGTTCACCATTAAGCTCGATAGTCTGTCCGCCACGAATCTTGCGACGTTTGCGTAACTCCAGGACGCCATCAACCGAAACCAGACCATCGCCAATCAATAACTTGGCGACACCACCGCTCTCGCAGAGGCCGGTGACTTTCAGCAGGCTGTGCAGTTCAATGTACTCCTGGCCGGAGAGGTCAAATTCAATCATGGTTTTTTCGGTCGTCCTGGCCGACTACGGGGGAACTTTTTCCCGCCAGGTTTGAAGAACTTGCCTTCGCTGCTTCTCGGGGAACTTTTGCGCTTGCCTTTGTTTCCGAAGGCAGGGACCTGTTCGTCTGCAGGGGTTATCTGTAACTGCTGCCCGCAGACCCAGACCTTTTGCAGTTGACGAAAGGTTGCCGAGGGCATGTCGTTGGGGAGGTCAACCAGGCAATGATCGTTATGGATCTTGATCTGTCCGATATCCCTGCTTCTGATATTTGCTTCGTTGGCGATGGCGCCGACGATATGTTTTGGTTCTACGCCATGGTTGCGGCCGACCTCGATTCGGTAGCGCATCAGGTTACCGTCAGAAGCGTCTTTTTTGCGCCTCTGTCGTGGGCCCCTGTCTTCGCGAATAACAGCTTCTTCGATGACACCTTCGTCAACCTGCAGAGGCCTGTCTTTTTGTACCAGGTAGGCAAGGGTTGCTGCAATTCTTCTCAGGCCGACATCGTACTGATGTTGGTAGCTGTCGATCAATTCTTCGAAAAATTCCAGGTCCTGCGATTCCATGGCTTCTGCAATCTGTTCTTTGAAGAGATCGCTGCGGCGGTTGGAGATATCCTTGCGGCTCGGCAGGCTCATTGCGGTAATCGGCTGGCGAGTTGCCCGCTCGATGGCTGCCAGCATGCGCCTTTCTCTGGGAGCAACGAAAAGGATCGCCTGACCCATGCGACCGGCGCGGCCCGTACGGCCTATGCGGTGGACATAGGCTTCTGTATCGTAAGGAATGTCGTAATTGACGACATGGCTGATGCGCTTGACATCCAGCCCTCGGGCTGCAACATCAGTGGCGACGACGATATCCAGAGTTCCGGCTTTCAATCGTTCCACGGTTTTTTCACGAAGGGCCTGCGTCATGTCACCATTGAGTGGCGCACAAGAGAAACCACGCGATTCGAGTTTCTCCGAAAGTTCAACCGTTGCGATCTTGGTCCGTACGAAGACAATCATGCCTTCAATTTCTTCGGCTTCGAGGATGCGGGTCAGGGCATCAAGTTTATGCAGTCCTTTGACCTGCCAGAAGCGTTGGACAATGGTGGCGACGGTTGAGGTCTTTGTCTTGATCTGGATTTCGACCGGGTCTTTCATGTGCTGTCGGGCAATTCTCAAGACCTCCTTAGGCATGGTCGCCGAGAAGAGAGCCGTCTGCCGATCTGCCGGAGTATCTTTTAGAATTTGTTCGACATCGTCGACAAAGCCCATGCGCAGCATTTCGTCAGCTTCGTCAAGAACAACGCATGCGAGCTCGCTCAGGTTCAGGGTCCCGCGGCGCAGATGGTCCTGGATGCGTCCCGGGGTGCCGACCACAGCGTGGACGCCGCGATGTAGCTGGCGCAATTGCTGACTCATGCTCTGGCCACCGTAAACCGGCAAAACCTGGAAACCCTTCATATGGCGGGCATAGGTGCGAATCGCTTCGGAAACCTGCAACGCCAGTTCACGGGTCGGAGTGAGAATCAGGACTTGCGGGGTTCTCTTCTTCAGGTCGAGACGACTCAACAGGGGCAGGGCGAAAGCGGCCGTTTTTCCAGTGCCGGTCTGGGCCTGGCCAAGCAGGTCACGGCCGTCCAGCAGCGGTGGGATACTACGAGCTTGAATCGGTGACGGTGTTTCGTAACCGACCTCTTTAATTACCTTGTTAATTGCCGGGATAAGTTCTAGCTCGGCAAAGGTTGTCAAAAGTTCTTCTGTCATGGTTTTCCTGTGTTTTGCGGAGTAAGAAATATGGTCAATCTGGCTGAGTGGCTGCCGGAGAGTGAAGTAGATAAGTAGTATTCTACATCATTATTTAAGGAGTAGGAGGTCGGCGAACTTAACCTATCGGTCAAACGAGTGCAACGTTTAACCTGTCCAGCAAGGAAAAAACTCAGCGCGAACCGAGCTTTGCGAACAAAATGCCGGCGCTTCGATTGAGAAAGTGCTCACGGGGCAGGGATGTAAAGTAAGGATCTTTGCGAAAGCCGAGTCGGTTAAGCTCGTCAATAATCGGCTGATAACGTTTGAATTTGAGTCCCTTGCGGAGAGTTTTCAGAGCGGCTTGCTTCTTGCCAGTCAGGAGGTGGATGCGGCTGAGTTGGTAGTAGTGGTCCGGGTTGCTGGGCTCGGCATTAAGAGCCTCCAGGCAGAGAGCAAGGGCTTGTTTGTACTGGCGACGTTCCCTGGCAAGGCAATATGCCAGTTTGGATTTAACGCCAGGTAAGGGTTCGATGGCATGGGCTGCTTCGAGTTGCAGGAGCGCGACCAGGGTTTCGTCACGCTCCAGGGCACGTTCCGCCTTTTGCAGCAGGCTGCTGATGGGTTCTGACATTCAATCGTCTCCTTAGTTGAACACTGGCTTAGAGTAACCCAAGCTGGGATTTTCGGCAATAACTGATGAAGAACTAATGAAGAATGGTCGTTTGGGTGGTCCTGTACGTTACTGCTACTAAGTATGGCAAACCCCTCATCTGCAGATGATCACGGATTAAATCGTCCTCTGGAAACATGTATAAAGAGTTGCCCGAGGTGTCGCACTGGGGTATTGTAAGGTGCTAATCTTTAAGTTTGATGCTCTCTTTTGACGGCGTTTTAAATCGCTGCCATCAGGTCATAAGGTTTTCTATGTGTTTGCTGCGTCAATTTTTGATTTTAATGGCAATCCTGCTCTTTACGGTCGGGGGCGCCTGGGCTGAAGGCGTGCTGCGTTACGCTGGTGCCACCACGCTACAGCGCTTTTTTATGCCTGAGATTGGTCGAATCTTTACCAATGATACTGCGATAAAGGTGAAAATAGAGGGCGGCAATACCGGCCCCGGGATCAAGGCTCTTCTTAAAGGTGATGTTGATATGGCCGGAGCCGGAAGGCTCTTGACTGATGCAGAGAAACAGCAGGGATTGGTAGAGCATTTTCTCGGTTGGGATGTTCTGGCGGTTATCGTCCACGAAGATAATCCCTTGGATGATTTGAGCCGCGAACAGTTGCAGGGCATATTCTCTGGCGAGTTGACGAATTGGCAGCAGGTTGGTGGTGCAGACCAGCCTATTGTTGTGGTCACCAGCCCGAAGGGGTCAGGGATGCGCAATGCCGTGACTAATTTGATTCTGCACGAAAAAGATTATCTCAGCAGGGAGATTGTTTCGGCAATCGTTGCGGCTTCTGACCAGCAGGTCAGTCTCTTCTCGGCAGGAATAACCGCCCTGAGCCGCAGTATGCTCGATGCCGAACATGTCAAGACCGTTAAGGTGGATGGTGTCGCAGCAACGGCCGAAAATGTTGCTACAGGGAAATACGCTTTGACCAAAGTCCTGACCCTGGTGACCCATGGCGAACCGCAAGGGTCTTTGGCTCGTTTCATTGACCTGGTCAAAAGTCCAAAGGGTAAAAAAGCCTTACAAAGAAGTTTTGTTCCCGCCGAGTAACTGGCCGGTAATGCCAGACGATATTATCCTGGAAGGATGTTGAGTTTATGAAGTTGCGTTCAAAAATACTTTTAGCACTGGTTTCGGTGAGTGTTATTCCTCTTGTGATTGCTCTGCTGATGATTGGCGGCATGGTTTCTGACGAGCTTGAAGTTCAGATGCAAGTGCGTGCGCAGGATTCCGCTAATTTTATTGAGCAGACGACGACCAGAACATCGACCGAAAACCTGACGCTGATACAGATGCTGGCCAGTAACCCTTTCATGGTCAACGCCGTTTATTCGGCAGGATTGAGTAACGACAACGATCAACTGGTCAGTGTTATTAACAACATGGAAGGCCTGCCTTTTGACCAGGTACAGGTCCTCGACAATGAAGGGGCGCGACTTTACCGTGGTTTTGCCAATGGCTACGAAGAGATTCCTGCCACTTCGGGGGTTGAGCAACCGGTTATTGAAGCGAGCCTGGAAGGTGATGATTACGCCGAAAGCGGCATGTTTGATGGCCGCATGGCGATTACCGCGGCAGCACCTATTAGCATGTATGGTGATCCTATTGGCCACCTTGTCGGCGTCAAGTATTTCGATAAAGCCCTGGCGACCCGTTTGAAAGCCCTCAGCCGCATGGAGATAGGTTTCTTTGATGAAACCGGTGTTTTT
>SBFN01000054.1 GCA_006226895.1 Deltaproteobacteria bacterium
TCCCCGGAGACATTGTAGGCGACCAGCGGCAGGTTGTAGCGTTCTTTCAGGTCGCGCAGAATGTCGAGATAGGCGAGTGCCGGCTTGACCATGAGAAAATCGGCACATTCCTGAATATCGAGTTCTGCTTCGCGGAAAGCCTCGATGCGGTTGGCCGGATCCATCTGGTAGCTGCGACGGTCACCGAACTGAGGTGTCGATTCGGCCGCATCGCGGAAAGGCCCGTAGTAGGCGCTGGCGTACTTGACCGCATAGCTCATGACCGGGATATCTGTGAAGCCGTTGGCGTCGAGGACTTCGCGTATCGCGGCAACGCGGCCGTCCATCATGTCGGAAGGGGCAACGATGTCGGCTCCGGCGCGGGCATGGGAGAGAGCCTCAGCAGCGAGCAGTTTGAGCGTCTCGTCGTTGTCGACGTCACCATCCTTGATCACGCCACAGTGGCCGTGATCGGTGTACTCGCACATGCAGACGTCGGTGATGACCAACAGCTTCGGCACTTCGGCCTTAAGCGCTTTGATCGTTTCCTGAATGATGCCGGTGTCGGAATAGGCGTCCTGGCCGAGGGGGTCTTTTTCTTCAGGGATGCCGAAGAGTATGACCGCCGGGATGCCCAGGTCATAGACCTCTTTGGCCTCGGTCACGATATGCTCGATCGACTGTTGGTAGATGCCGGGCATGGAGACGATCTCTTTTTTGATGTCTTTGCCAAAAGCCGAGAACATCGGGTAGATCATATCTTCGGGGCGCAGAAAGGTTTCACGGACCATGCTGCGCATGGCGTCGTTGCGGCGTAGTCGACGGGCACGAAATTCGGGGAAAAACATTATCAAACCTCCGGTTAGGCAAAGGCGCGTGGCGCGTGGAGAATCTAAAGATTACAGTTGCTCGAAATAGTTTCTGATTGCTTTTACAAGTTCTTCAAGCGTGGATTTTTTGGGTTCGACGGTGACGTTGAAGCCGAATTTTCTTGCCGTTTCGCTTGTTAAAGGACCGATTGAGGCAACCGGAACCCGTTTTGCCAGTGCCCGGCTTTCGTTGTCCAGCAGAGCAACGAAATTCTGGACCGTGGATGACGCGGTAAATGTCAGCAGGTCCAGGCCCTCGGTGAGCACATGCTGCAGTTTTTTAGCTGTATCGGCCGGTGGCGCGCTGGCATAGGCCACGGGTGCGATGACCTTGGCGCCGGCCGCGGTCAGTTCAGCCGGAATCAGATCCCGGGCAAGAGCCGCCTTCGGATAGAGCAGCCGTTTTCCTGAAACACGATCCTTGAGGAGCGCGACCACCCCCTCTGCGCGGTAATCCTGTGGAATCAGGTCTGCGGTGACGCCGCGTTCGACAAGGGCTTCAGCGCTTTTGGGTCCGACGGCTACCGTCTGCATGGCAGACAAGGTCCGGGGGTTGCGACCTTGCGCGACCATGCGATCAAGGAATGCATTGACTGCGTTAACCGAGGTCAGGATCAGGTAGTCAACCTGATCGAGTTCAGCGATGGCCCGGTCGAGCTCAACAAAGGAGGCGGGTGGAATGATCTCTATGGTCGGGACCACCACGGGGTCGACACCGATCTCAGAGAGAGCCGCCGTGAGGGCTTTCGCCTGGTCGCCCGCGCGGGTGACCAGAACTTTTTGCCCTGCTGGGGAGGTCTTTTCAGACGTCCTCTTTGTCAACATTGAAAGTCTCGTGCTGGTAGACCTCGTTGAGAATCTTGCCGGCGCCCTGAATGAGAAGATCTTCGCCAAGTGAAACACCCATCTTTTCGGCATCGTGGACGGATCCGGAGATAACTTTCTTCAGGCACTTCACACCTTCACAGTCGGCAACGAAGCCGGTCAGGCTGAGGGTCTCGTTTTCTACGGTGCCGTGACAGGCGATCGGTACCTGGCAGCCACCTTCGAGTGTTTTGAGGAAAGCGCGTTCGGCGCGGACGGCCCAGTCCGTTTCGGCGTGATTGAAGAAATCGATCACCGCGTTGGTCTCGTCATCGTCAATACGGCTCTCAATGCCGAGTGCTCCCTGACCGATGGCAGGGATCGAAACATCGACTGAGAGGTATTCGCCGATCTGCTTGGTATAGCCGAGACGATGCATGCCTGCTGCAGCCAGAATGATGGCGTCGAGGTTCTCGTCGGTCAGTTTCTTGATGCGGGTCTGAACATTGCCGCGGATATCGACCATCTGCAGGTCGGGGCGAATATGCAGAAGTTGAGCTTTGCGGCGCAAGGCGCTGGTGCCGATTCGGGCCCCCTGGGGGAGCTCTCTCCAGCTCTTCACGCCGGGGCGCAGAATGACGATGTCGCGGCAGTCTTCACGCTCGGTGATGCAGCGCAGAGCCAGCCCTTCGGGGAAGATGGTCGGCACGTCTTTCATTGAATGCACGGCGATGTCGATCTCGCCACGCAGCATCGCTTCTTCAATCTCCTTGACGAAGAGACCTTTGCCGCCGACCATTGCCAGAGGCACATCGAGGATCTTGTCGCCCTGGGTTTTGATCTTGGTCAGGGTGACTTCCATCTCGGGATAACGTTTTTCCAGTTCGGATTTCACCCACTCTGCCTGCCAGAGTGCCAGGGCGCTGGCGCGAGTGCCGATGCGCATTTGTTGTTTAGCCATCTAACTAACTCCTTTATGCCTGGTCAGGATCGTCCAGGGGTTTGATTTCTTGATCATCGTCTGCCACTGCAGTGAGATCGAAGAGCGTACGCACTGCGTCGACATAGTCTTCGCCGCTCGTATCGTTCTGCGAATTCTTCAGGATTGCCGTCGGTTTGTGCAGGATCTTGTTAATGATTGCACCGGCCATCGCTTCGATGCTCTTGCGCTGCTTACCTGTGAGATCCTTGAGGTTGCCAAAAGTTTTTTCCAGCTCCTGCTGGCGAATCTCTTCAAGCTTGCGACGTAGAGCAATGACTGTTGGTTTGACTTCGAGGTTGCCTAGCCACAGGTGGAACTGGCCAATCTCCTGTTCAACGATCGCTTCAGCCTTGCCGGCTTCTTTCTGGCGCTCTTTGAGGTTGGCCTGAACAACTCCCTGGAGATCGTCAACATCGTAAAGGTAGGTGTTGCTTATATCATTGACTTTTGGATCGATATCGCGCGGCACGGCGATGTCGATCAGAAACATCGGACGGTTCTTACGCCGTTTGAGGACTTCTTCCATCTGGCGCTTGCCGAGGATGAAGTTCGGTGCGCCGGTCGAAGTCATGATGATGTCGACTTCGGCAAGGTGATCGACAAAGCTGTCGAAGGGGACGGCTTTGCCCTCAAACTCAGCTGCCAGCTTTTCCGCTCTTTCAAAGGTCCGGTTGGTCACCAGAACTTTTGAGATGCCGTTGGTGACAAAATGGCGGGCCGCAAGTTCACACATTTCTCCGGCGCCGATGATCATGACACCCTTGTTGTCGAGGCGATCAAAGATCTTGCGCGCCAGCTCTACGGCCGCAAAAGAGACAGAGACAGCGTTGCTGGCGATCGCGGTTTCGGTGCGGACCCGCTTGGCGACAGAGAAGGCTTTGTGCAGGAAGCGGTTGAGGATGAGCCCGGCGGTTTTGAACTCGGCGGCATAGCCGTAGGCGGTCTTGATCTGGCCGAGGATCTGCGGCTCACCCAGAACCATCGAGTCGAGGCTGGAGGAGACGCGGAAGAGGTGACGGATCGCTTCCTCTCCCTGATAGTCGAAAAGGTTCTCGCTGATCTCTTCCGGGGAGACTTCGTGGTATTCCGCCAGGAAACGACGCAACTCTGCGATCGCAGCATCCGGTTCCTTGGTGACGGCACAGAGCTCGACCCGGTTGCAGGTCGAGATGATCAGTCCTTCGTTGATGGTGGACAACTCGAGCATCTGCCGCAACGGCCGTTCCATGGCTGTTGGTGCAAAGGCGAGTTTTTCCCGAATTTCTACCGGCGCTGTTTTATGGCTCAGGCCGATTACGACGATATGCATGGCGTTATCCTCTCCGTCTTTCTCTATTGCCCCGTAAAGTTACGGAAGCTGTGTTCCCCGGAGAGGAACATGTTGACGCCAAAGAAGGTGAAGAGCAGCAAGCAGAAGCCGATGATGGCGACGATGGCCGCCCGGCGGCCTCGCCATCCTATGGTAAGCCGGCCATGCAGAAGGGCGGCATAAATAAACCAGGTGATCAGTGCCCAGGTCTCTTTAGGGTCCCAGCGCCAGTAGCCGCCCCAGGCAGAGTTGGCCCAGATGGCTCCGGAAATAATTCCCATGGTCATAAGTGGAAACCCGAAAGTCAGGCATTTGTAGTTCATGCTGTCCAGGGTGTCGAGGGAGGGAAGCCGGTAAAAGAGACCGGAGAATTTCTTGCTTTTCAGCATGCGCTCCTGGAGCAGATACATGATTCCTGCGGCCGCTGCGATCGCAAAGACCGCGTGGCCGAGAAATGCCAGGGTCACGTGTACCGGAAACCACCAGCTGTCGAGCATCGGATTAAGCGCTGGCGCTTGCGCGGACTGATTGGTGCCGATGATCATCAGGCTCAGAGCCAAGGGGGTAATAAAAGCTCCAAGCATCACAGTGCGATAGCGCCAATAAAAAAGCAGGTAAGTGCCGATCAGGGCCCAGGCAAAAAAGGACAACGACTCATGCAGGCTGGCCACCGGAGCTGCTCCGGATGAACACCAACGGACAACGATGGTGACGCAGTGCACGCCGAAACCACTGATCAGTATCCAGACGGCTGACTGCCGAACCCCCTCCTTACGTGAGATCACGCCGATCAGGTAGCAGATGGTGGCGACAAAGTAGACCAGCAGGGTGATTTTGAATAGCAGCAGATTCGCAGTCATGATGTAACGTCTCGAGGACCAGTCCTGAATTTTCTGGCAATAAGCTGTTTGCCAGAAACCCGGAGCAGCAAGTTGTTAATCTGTTAAAAGACCACCGGCAATCGCCTCTGCCAGCGCCACTTTCCAAATCTTATCAAACCCCGTAAGGATACGATTTTTCACACTTGCCTGTCAAATTTCTTGTTGATCAAAGACCGGGGTTGTTAAGCACGTTTAGTTCTGCGGAGGAAAAGTTGTCAATCCCACTGAAACACAGGAGCTGTTCCTTGCTAGAGTTGGCGGTTCCGTCTCGGCAGGACGTGCCGGGGCGAAACTGGTCTGGTCTGTGTTTGCGAGGATCAGGTGCCGAAAAGCTCGCCCTCTACGAGAGTGCAGAGCAGATTGCCAATAAAGAGAGTGCTTTCCAGCAGCCTTGGTAATGAATCGCTTGGCAGTGCCAGGCTTGTGTTCGGTAGAAAATCGGCGATCTCGGCCTGTTCACTGGCAATCAATATGGTGCGACAACCTAACTGTTTTGCGGTGTTTAAAGCTTCGCGGTCTGCTTGGCTCAGGTTGGTTCCTGCGAGCACCAGAACCGTATCCTGGTTCGTGGCAAGGGCGCGTAGCTGACGGCTGAAGAGTTTGCTGCCCTGTTCATCGCTGGCCAGAAATGTTGCCAGCCCGGCATCGTTGGCCAGCGAGATTGCCGGCAGGGCAGGTCGCTCGAGGGTTTGTCTGTGCAGGAAAGACTGACCGATAATCCCGGCAATAGCGCCGAAGGGGCCACTGCCGACAAGAAAAAGCCGTCCGCTCTGGTGAAAGGTTGCCACCAGGTGTTCGGCTAGGCTGTTTAAAAGAGGTTTCTGGGTGAGCAGGAAAGGGTCGAGCATTTTTATCTGTTGCTCAACTGCTGCTCTTATTTTGTCCTGAGTCATAGCGCCCTCGTCTGGTGATTTGCGGTCATCTTAGGGGGAGGTGTGTGAAGTGTCAAGAGTTGTAACTTTCAAGGCAAGAGTGAGGATAAGCCCTTGATTTTTTGTGCAGGAGGATTATTATGAAACCTGAATGTTTTAAGGATCCAATTCAAAAGGAGAAAATCTTATGTCCAGTGATAAAGTCGTCCATGTAACGGATGATTCTTTTGAGAGTGAAGTCAAGCAATCCTCGGTTCCCGTCCTCGTTGATTTTTGGGCCTCTTGGTGTGCGCCATGCAAGGCGATCAGCCCTCTTGTCGACCAGGTCGCCGAAGACTTTGATGGCAAGGTCAAGATCTGCAAGCTGAATGTTGACGAGAACCCTGCGACCCCGGGGCAATTCGGAGTTCGCGGTATCCCGACGATGATCCTCTTCAAAGACGGTGAGGTTTTTGATCAGGTTGTTGGTGCGGTACCAAAGAATCAGTTGGAAGATTTGTTGAAGAAGGTTCTTTAAGAGAGCTTATTCTTGATAGGTGCGCCCGGCGCGTTATCGTATACAGCCAACAAATAAACCCCGCATTGATTAATGCGGGGTTTATTTGTTGGAAGCTTCATTTGGAAATTGGAATTGTGAGATAAGGCTCGTAGGCTAAGAGACAGTTTCCATACAGTCAAGCGCCCTGAACTTCACATGCGGTCCGTTTTTTGTGTAGCAGCCCTTTGCTCAAGCAAAGGGGTTGCTGACCTGAATCGTCTGGTCGCGGCGCGGACCGATAGAAACCAGGACCGCCGGGCAGTTGACCAGCTCTTCGAGTTTGGCCAGGTAAGCTTTGGCAGCATCAGGAAGGTCGGCCATGGACTTGGCCTCACAGATGTCGCTGCCCCATCCCGGGAATTCTTCATAAACCGGGGTGCACTCCTGCAGGATGTCGGCATCACGGGGAAAATCCCTCGATCAGCTCACCCTTATATGAGTAAGCCGTGCAGATTTTGATACTGTCCAGCTCGCTCAGCACGTCAAGCTTGGTGATCGCCAGACCGGTCATGCCGTTGAGGCGGACGGCCTCGCGCAGGGCGACGGCGTCAAACCAGCCACAGCGACGCGGACGTCCGGTCGTGGCGCCGAACTCTCTGCCAGCCTTACGCAGGTTCTCGCCCATCTCATCGTGCAGTTCCGAGGGGAAGGGCCCTTCGCCAACCCTTGTACAGTAGGCCTTGGTTATGCCGATAACACCATCAATATGACTTGCGGCAACGCCGGAGCCGGTGCACACACCACCGATGCAGGT
>SBFN01000148.1 GCA_006226895.1 Deltaproteobacteria bacterium
AGCAGGCCTGCAAGGAGAGCGTCAACGCGACCAAGGGCGAGCTGCTGCCAGACTACATGCCCAGACTTTGGCTGCATTCCCAGGCGTGCGCCTCCGGAGCCCGTTGGTTGTCGAATCGCTGCGGATACCAGAACCTCGCCGACCAGGCCTACCTGGCCGGGCTTCTGCACGATGTCGGCAAGCAGTTCCTGCTGGCGGCACTGGAGGAGATTGCCGTCAGCGGCCAATTCAGCATGACGCTTTCGAACAGATTGATCAACGAGGTGATTGAGACCATGCACGTAGAGCAGGGGGTGCGCCTTTTCGAAGAGTGGAATCTGCCTGAAATCTACAAAGAGGTTGTCACCGATCATCACGAGCGAGAACTCGACACGCAGAATGTTGTGGTCACCCTGGTCCGTCTGGCAAATCTCGGATGTCGCAAGTTGGGCCTCGGCCTGGAGAAACATCCGGAACTGGTTCTGCCGACAACGGCAGAAGCACAGTTTCTGGGTGTTGACGAAATTTCTCTGGCGGAATTCGAGATTGCCCTTGAAGATCAATTTCTCGGCGGAAAAGCAGCAACGACCTCTCAATAAGAGTTAACGGTTGCAAGCTGACCGAACCACACTTTTGCTCAGTCATGTTTTTTTGTTAAAATAGCTCATAGCTCATTACACTTCAGCGAGGAACGGATATGTCAAAATCTATCGGGCAAATTTTGAAGCTCAAGGGGAGTGAGGTCTGGAGTATCAGACCGGACGCTACAATTTACGATGCCTTGGTGTTGATGGCAGAAAAAGGTGTCGGTGCCTTGGTTGTCATCGATGAAGGTGAACTTGTAGGGATCTTTTCTGAGCGCGACCATGCCCGCAAAGTGGACATCGAAGGGCGCTGCGCCCAGAAGGTTGCCGTCCGCCAGGTTATGTCGACAGATATTTGTTACATTACGCCCCAGACATCAGTCGATGAGGCCATGTCAATTGTAACTGAGAGCCGCCGCCGGCATCTGCCGGTTATGGAAGATGGCCAGCTGGTTGGTTTGGCCTCCATCGGCGACCTGGTCAAAGCCTCTCTCGATGAGAAGGATTTCGTTATCAAGCAGCTCAAAAAATATATCAAGGGTGACCCCTGATCATCAACGGGCGCCTGTCCCAGAATTTGTGGAACTTACGGGCTTAATCCAGGGTGTGAACCGACATGCTGTTAAGGAGTATTGTGAACAGCTGGGGAGCCCGTCCATCGTCGAGGGTGCTCTTGGGTGAGTCAGGAAGCTCGATGATTAGTCCGTTTCTCGTTTGCATACAGAATTTAGCTGTTCGCCCAAAGGCACGGTTATGATTCAGATCAAAAAAGGACTCGATCTGCCCATTAGTGGCGCCCCCGCCCGGCAGATTGAAGACGGCTCTCCGGTTTCCCATGTTGCACTTCTCGGCAGCGATTACCGGGACATGAAACCGACGCTGCTGGTCTCCGAGGGGGACTCGGTCGTCCTCGGGCAACCGCTCTTCTCCGACAAAAAAAATCCCAAGGTCCTCTATACCTCCCCGGCCGCCGGCAAGGTTGTTGCCATCAACCGTGGTGAACGTCGTGCATTCCTCTCCCTGGTTATCGAAATTTCCGGGGATGAAGAACAAAGCTTTCAGGCAACGGCCGCAGATCAACTTGAACGGCTTACGCTGCAAGACGTCGAGCAGCGACTGATCGACTCGGGTTTGTGGACGTCTTTCCGCACTCGCCCGTACAGCAAGGTCCCGGAGCCGGGGACCTGCCCCGCGGCACTCTTTGTAACGGCGACCGACACCAACCCACTGGCCGCTGATCCGCAGATCGCTATCTCTGCAAGATCAACAGAGTTTGTGGCCGGTTTGAAAATTCTGAGGCATCTCACAGAAGGGACGGTCCACCTCTGCAAGAAGCCGGAAGCAACAATTCCAGCGTTGCCGGAAATAACCGTCAGTGAATTTTCCGGCTGCCACCCTGCGGGACTGGTTGGTACACACATCCATTTTCTCGAACGGGTTGACCAGGAACGCATGGTCTGGCACCTCGGCTATCAGGATGTTATTGCCATAGGACATCTGTTTCTCACCGGCAGGCTCCTCACCGAAAGAGTTGTCGCTCTTTGTGGCCCGGCGGTTAAAAATCCGCGTCTCATCCGCACTCGCCTCGGTGCCTGTCTGTCGGAACTGACGTCCGGGGAGGTGAGTGACTCTGACAACCGGGTGATTTCAGGTTCAGTGCTGAATGGCCATGGGGTCGATCTGGCCAATGATTTTCTCGGTCGATACCACAACCAGGTGACCGTTCTGGAGGAAAATCGACATCGCGAACTTCTGGGGTGGAGCATGCCGGGCCTGAATAAATTCTCCGTGAAGAACCTTTTCGTTTCAGCCCTGCTGCCGCGCCGGCCGCTGCCGTTCACAACCAGCACCCACGGCAGCGTGCGTGCCATGGTACCGACCGGTGCTTTCGAAAAGGTAATGCCTCTTAACGTCAAGGCGACCTGGCTGCTGCGCTCACTGCTGACCCTGGATACTGACCTGGCACAGGAACTGGGCTGCCTCGAACTTGACGAAGAGGACCTGGCCCTGTGCAGCTTTGTATGCTCGGGGAAAATGAACTACGGACACCATTTACGTCAAACCCTGCAGAAGATAGAGAAAGAGGGCTGATGAAAGCACTGCGGAATCTCCTCGACAAGCTTCACCCTCATTTTACGAAGGGGGGCAAATATGAACGCCTCTACCCTCTTTACGAGGCTGCCGACAGCTTCATTTATACGCCTGGTGAGGTGACCGACGGGGCGCCGCATGTCAGGGACGCGATGGATTTGAAGAGGGTGATGATCACCGTGGTCTTCGCTCTGCTTCCCTGTTTCTTCATGGCGATGTGGAACACCGGTTACCAGGCGAACAGCGCCATGCAGTTCAGTGGCGGCAGCGTCGAGGGTTGGCGTGGTTGGCTGCTCGCACTGCTGGGGTTTGGGGGAGACCCGAACAGCCTGGTCGACAATCTGCTGCTGGGGGCCGCCTGGTTTGTGCCGATCTACCTGGTTACCAACGTTGTCGGCGGCTTGTGGGAGGCCCTCTTCTGTATCGTGCGCCGCCATGAGCTCAATGAAGGCTTCCTGGTCACTGGCTCGCTCTTTCCTCTGATCTGCCCACCGACCCTGCCGCTCTGGCAGGTGGCGCTGGGCATCAGCTTCGGTGTCGTGATCGGCAAGGAGATCTTCGGCGGTACCGGCAAGAATTTTCTCAATCCGGCATTGACCGGTCGCGCCTTCCTCTTCTTCGCCTACCCGGCACAAATTTCCGGTGACAGGGTCTGGACAGCCGTTGATGGTGTCAGCGGCGCGACGGCGCTGGCCCACGCCGCCGAGGGCGGGTTGCAGGCGGTCATGGCCGTAACCAGCTGGTTCGATGCCTTTATCGGTGTGATCCCCGGTTCAATGGGTGAAACCTCGACCCTCGCCTGTCTCTTTGGTGCCGCGGTCCTGGTCCTTTCCGGTGTCGGCGCCTGGCGCATCATGATCTCCGGGTTGATCGGGGCGGTTGGCTTGTCCACACTCTTTGTGCTGGTTGGCAGCACTACCAACCCGATGTTCGAGATCGGACCGCTCTGGCACCTGGTACTCGGCGGATTTGCCTTCGGCCTGATCTTCATGGCGACCGACCCGGTCTCCGGGGCTATGACCGAAGAAGGACAGTGGCTCTACGGCCTGCTCATCAGCACCATGTGTATCCTGATCCGGGTCGTCAACCCGGCTTTTCCGGAAGGGATGATGCTCGCAATCCTGTTCGGTAATGTTTTTGCGCCGGTGATCGATCAGATGGTCCTCAAGCACCACATCAAGCGGAGGCTGCGACATGTCCAGGGATAGCACCGGAAAAGTCCTGACGGTTGCGTTCGTCCTGTGCGTGATCTGCTCGATTCTTGTTTCGGCAGCCGCCGTAGGCCTGAGTGAACGGCAGGAGCGAAACAAAGCAGAAGAGAAAAAAAGGAATATCCTGCAGGCGGCAGGGTTCTACGAAGCCGATGTGCCGATCAATGCCCAGTTCAGCAAAATCGAGACCCGGATTGTCGATCTGCAGACCGGCGAATTCACCTCGGACTTCGACGCGGCAAACTTCGACAGTCGTTCAGCGGCGCGCGACCCCGAGACCAGCTACCGGATCTCGCCCGATCTCGACCTGGCGGGGATCAAGACCCGCTCCCGCTATAAGGATATCTACCTGGTAATGGATGGTGGCGAACTACAGCAACTGATCCTGCCGGTGCACGGCAAGGGGTTGTGGTCAACGATGTACGGTTTTATCTCTCTTGCCAATGATTTTACAACCGTAAACGGCTTCGCTTTTTATGAGCACGGGGAAACTCCCGGACTTGGCGGCGAGATAGATAACCCGGGCTGGAAGAAACAATGGCAGGGCAAGAAGATTTACGACGAAGCGGGTGAAACCCGCATCAAGGTCCTCAAGGGGATGGTCGATAAGAATGCACAAAACGCTGTCTACCAGGCCGACGGCCTGGCCGGGGCGACACTCACCGCGCGCGGCGTCGGCGACCTGCTCAAGTACTGGATGGGTGACAACGGCTACAAGCCTTTTATCGCCAGATTGAAAACGACGGGGGTAAAGCAATGAGCAAACCCAGAGATGTTTTACTCGACCCCTTGTTCAACAAGAACCCGATCGGCCTGCAGATTCTCGGCATCTGTTCGGCGCTGGCGGTCACTTCCAAACTCGAGACCGTTGTCGTTATGGCCCTGGCGGTGATCTTCGTGATCTCCGGCTCCAACGTCTCGGTCAGCCTGATCCGCAACCAGGTTCCCAGCAGCATCCGAATCATCGTCGAGATCACCATCATCGCGACGCTGGTCATTATCGTTGACCAGTTCCTGAAAGCATACGCCTTCGGCATCAGCAAGCAGCTCTCGGTCTTCGTCGGGCTGATTATCACCAACTGTATAGTACTCGGTCGAGCCGAAGCCTTTGCCATGAAGAACCCGCCGGGACTCAGCTTCCTGGATGGCGTCGGCAACGGTCTGGGGTACAGCATCGTGCTCTTGATCGTCGCCTTCTTCCGTGAGCTGCTCGGAGCTGGCAAGCTGCTCGGCTTCACCATCCTGCCGAGCACCAACGAAGGTGGCTGGTACCTCCCCAACGGCCTGATGCTCCTGCCGCCGAGCGCTTTCTTCATTATCGGACTTCTGATCTGGGCTTTACGCAGCTGGAAGACCGATCAGATCGAAGAGGAGAACTAGGATGGAACATTATCTCAGCCTCCTGATCCGCTCGATTTTCATCGAAAACATGGCGCTCGCCTTTTTCCTCGGCATGTGCACCTTCCTTGCGGTTTCGAAAAAGGTGGATACCGCCATCGGCCTCGGTGTCGCGGTCATTGTCGTGCAGACGATTACCGTCCCGGCCAACAACCTGATCTACCAGTTCCTGCTTAAAGAGGGCGCACTCGAATGGCTCGGCATGGCGGATTCAAACCTGACCTTCATTGGCTTGATCTGTTACATTGGTGTGATTGCCGCGATGGTACAGATCCTCGAAATGGTTCTCGATCGTTTCTTCCCCTCGCTTTACAACTCGCTCGGGATTTTTCTGCCCTTGATCACGGTCAATTGCGCCATCCTCGGCGGCTCGCTCTTCATGGTCGAGCGTGACTACAACTTCGCTGAAAGCGTGACCTTTGGTTTTGGCAGCGGGGCCGGCTGGGCCCTGGCATTGGTGGCCCTGGCCGGTATCCGCGAAAAAATGAAATATGCTGATGTCCCCGCAGGCCTGCGGGGTCTGGGTATTACCTTCATGATTACCGGCCTGATGGCCATGGCTTTCATGGCGTTCAGCTTTAACGGTCAAGATGATGATTACTATAAGCCTGGGTGTCCTCATATTTACGGTCATAGTCATGATGCTGGTGGCCCTCATCCTGGTTGCCAGGTCCTGGCTGATCCCGCCCGGTGAAGTGACCCTCAATATCAACGACGACCCGGAAAAAAGCCTGTCGGTACACCCCGGCGACAAGCTGCTTGGCGTGCTCGGTAGCCACGACATCTTCATCCCCTCCGCCTGTGGCGGGGGCGGGACTTGTGCCCAGTGCCGGGTCAAGATCAAATCAGGTGGCGGCGATATCCTGCCGACCGAAACCGCGCACATCAACAAGCGGGAGGCGAAAGAAGGATATCGCCTCTCCTGCCAGGTCAACGTCAAGCAGGACATGGAACTTGAGCTGCCGACGGAGATTTTTTCGATCAGCAAATGGGAGTGTCGCGTCATCTCCAACGAGAGCCGCGCGACCTTCATCAAGGAGCTGGTGCTTGAGCTGCCCGAAGGGGAAGACCTCGACTTCCGGGCGGGCGGTTACATCCAGATCGATGCACCACCGCACGTTGCCGAGTACAAGACCATGGAGATCGACGAAGAGTTCCGCGACGACTGGGATAAATATGACCTCTGGCAGTACTGCTCCGAGGTCAAGGAACCTATCATGCGGGCCTATTCGATGGCCAACTACCCGGAAGAAAAGGGCCTCATCATGCTCAACGTACGGGTCTGCCCACCACCGCCGGCGGTCCCTGATGCGCCCCCGGGACAGATGTCGTCTTTTATCTTCAACCTGAAACCGGGCGACAAAGTTATGGTCTCCGGCCCCTATGGTGAATTCTACGCCAAGGAGACTGACTCCGAAATGGTCTTTATCGGCGGCGGTGCCGGCATGGCGCCTATGCGTTCCCATATTTTTGATCAGCTAAAAAGGCTCGATTCCAATCGCAAAATCTCTTTCTGGTACGGTGCCCGCAGCCTTCGTGAGGCCTTTTACGTTGAGGAATTCGACGAACTGGCAGATAAATTCGACAATTTCACCTGGACCCTGGTCTTATCCGACCCGCTACCAGAAGACAACTGGACCGGCGCGACAGGATTCGTCCACCAGTACCTCTACGACAACTACCTGATTGACCACCCGGCGCCTGAAGACTGCGAATTTTACATGTGCGGCCCGCCGATGATGAACAAGGCGGCCGGCGACATGCTCTATAACCTCGGTGTGGAACAGGAGAACATCCTGTTCGATGATTTCGGCATCTAACCTCGTGGGACACCAATCCGGAGCCAGACATGCGCTTTGAGCAGACACGTGAAATCCTCCATAATCTCGTCCCGAGCTATCATCGCAGGGTCAGCGACTACTACCAGGACATGGCGGACGGCGACGTTTCCCCGCGAGTCCGGTTAATGCTCGACTACCTGATTGATCACGAGCAGCACCGGGCGCTGGCCCTGGGTGAGTATTGCCAGGACGCATCGCCCCATGTCCTTGAGCACTGGTTCAAAGGCGTGGAGATCAGTTTCCCCGTAGCGCATGCAAACACGCTCACCGAGGAGGCGCGAACCGATCTCGACCAGCTGGTGAAGGCGGCGGTGAGCTACAAGACCGAGCTGATCAACTATTTCTCCCACCTGCTCGAGCATTGCAGCGGCAAAGAGAGCACCGACCTGTTCAGGACTCTGAAAACCCAGGAAGAGAAAGCGATGAAAAGGATGATCCGTCATTCGCAGGGGCTCGCCGACCTTTAATGCTACGACCCCGTTCCCTGCTCATAAGCAGCGTTCTTCTTCTGCTCTTGGCCGGCGGCTGCCAGCAGGCAAAAACTCCGGACACACTTCGCCTTTCCGGACAGACCATGGGCACCACCTGGTCGGTCATTATGGTTCGCGGGGCTGAGAGCGTAGACTCCGAAGGCCTCCAAAAACGCCTGCAAGCCAGCCTCGACCAGATTAACCGCCTGATGTCGACCTATGACCCGGAATCGCAACTGTCGCGATTCAATACCCGGTTCAGCACCGACTGGTTTCCGATCTCGGAGGAGACCGCACAGGTGATCGAGGTCGCGCAGGAGGTCAGCCGCCTCAGCGACGGTGCCTTTGATGTGAGCATTGGCCCCTTGGTCGAACTCTGGGGATTTGGGCCCACGCCGCGAGGAGAAAAGATTCCCACAGAAGAGCAGATCAACAAGAAGCTCGCCCTGGTCGGTTACGAGAACATACGCCTGCGCAGGAACCCACCGGCAGTCCGTAAGGAGGTTGCAGGGTTGCAGATCGATCTCTCCGCGGTCGCCAAGGGCTACGCCGTTGACGCTCTTGCAGAAATTATCGAGCAGCAGGGTATCAACAACTACCTGCTGGAGATTGGCGGCGAATTGCAAATCTCCGGGCACCGTGGCGATGGAACCCCCTGGCAGATTGCGATCGAAAAGCCGTTGGAGGGAGTCCGTGAGGTTGCGGCAATAATTCCTCTCACCGATACGGCCCTGGCGACCTCCGGGAACTATCGAAACTTTTACGTTGAGGGCGGGCAGCGCTACTCGCACACCATTGATCCCGTCCGCGGCCAGCCCACCCGCCACAAACTGGCGGCGGTCACCGTGCTTGATCAGACCTGTGCGCGTGCCGATGCGCTGGCCACGGCTCTGATGGCTCTGGGAGAGGAGAAAGGGCGAGAGCTCTGTGAAAAGCATCAGATCGCTGCTTATTTTATAATTCATGAAAGAACATCGACAACCGTTTATGCCAGTCCGGCTTTCGAACGGTTTCTGCAAGAGGTTAAACAATGAAAGTTTATTTAGCGACATTAGTGCTTTTTCTGCTTGCTTTCAGTGGCCTGGCCGCCGGCTTGCTTCTCAAACGCAGAGGGCTAAAAGGCGGTTGAACGCCTCCACCCAGCAGCGGCCGTGATTGCCGGTGTAAATCAGATATTGTCTCAAACATCCAAAGTAAACTCGATCCGCCCGGTGAGGACGAATAAAACCGATAAGTTTAAATTTCTGACCAGCAAGTTTGACCTCCTAGGTCAAGCTATGTATGCTTAAAAGATAAAGGTGACACCCTGCCAGGGTGTTCCATCCTTGTCCCGCAGGGCCATCGTCAAGAACATCACCCCGAGTGATGTTTCGCAGACGGCCTTCCCTTACAGAGTTGCGCTTGATTCTGCTTTCCCGGTAGAACGAGTCGCGGGTCGCTCTGTCTTTTTAAAAAAACTAAGATTACGACGTTTTCCGGGGCCCTGCTGACTGCAGACGACCACCCTTCTCTTCTGTTTGCTATTGGCCGTGGCCATAGGTGTTGCTTCCACCTGGACGCAAGGCACCTCCAAACATCAATCCCAGGAAGCATCTGTCAACTATCTGTAATAATGGAGAAAAAATGTCACAAGAGGTAAAGGTCTCAGTTAAAAACCTGTTCAAAATCTTCGGCCCTCATCCGAAAAAAGCCATGGCCTTGCTCGAGCAAGGGCTGGAGAAAGAGGCCATCTTTGAAAAGACCGAGACAACGATCGGTGTGCAGAATGCCAGTTTCGATATCTACACCGGCGAGATTTTCGTCATCATGGGCCTGTCCGGTTCCGGGAAATCGACCATGGTGCGGATGATCAACCGTTTGATCGAACCGACCGTTGGACAGGTGTTCATCGACGGCGAGGACATCGTCAGCATGACCAATGATGAGTTGGTCAAAATGCGGCGCAAGAAGATGAGTATGGTTTTCCAATCTTTTGCCCTGATGCCACATATGACGGTTTTGCAGAATGCTGCCTTTGGTCTTGAGATGGATGGTATCGACAAGCAGACTCGGGAAGCACGGGCATTGCAGGCGTTAGAACAAGTTGGCCTGGAGGCCTGGGCAGGCAGCATGCCAGACGAGCTTTCCGGTGGCATGCAGCAGAGAGTCGGTTTGGCTCGTGGCCTGGCCGTTGATCCCGACATCTTATTAATGGACGAGGCTTTCTCCGCGCTTGACCCGCTGATCCGCACTGAAATGCAGGACGAACTCCTTAAGCTACAAGCCAAGGCGAAACGAACGATTGTCTTTATCTCCCACGACCTCGATGAAGCGATGCGGATCGGGGACCGGATTGCCATCATGGAAGGCGGCAGTGTGGTTCAGGTCGGCACCCCTGAAGAAATTCTCCAGAACCCGGCCGATGATTACGTGCGTGCCTTCTTCCGTGGTGTTGATCCGACCAATATTCTTACTGCCGGCGACATCGCCACCGATACCCAGGTGACCATACCGATTACAGACGGCAAGAGCCCACGAGCAGCACTGCAAAGACTGATCAAAAATGACCGTGATTATGGCTATGTGGTCGATGCCAACCGCACCTTCAAGGGGATCGTTTCCTCTGACTCACTACGTGAACTGCTTGATCAGGAGGAACAACCCCACCTGATCCCTAACGCTTATATTGACGAGGTCGTAACAGCACTTTCCACTGACTCGATGCAGGACATCCTGCCCGATGTCGCAAGCCATCCCTGGCCGTTACCCGTTCTCGGCGAGAGTGATAAGTATCTTGGCGCCGTCTCCAAGAATCTCTTCCTACGCACTCTGCACCGCAGCGAGCAGGAAACAACAGAAGTGACGGCCTGATAAACCCCACGGAGAAAAATAAGTCTGATGCGAATTTTCAATTTTGATGAACAGCTGATACCTCTTGATGAATGGATACAAACCGCTGTCGACTGGACGGTCCTCAACTATCGTGATTTTTTTCAGGTGATCAAGGTTCCAGTTGAGCTTAGCCTGGAGGGTTTGGAATGGGTCTTTTCAACCCTGCCGCCCTTCGTTGTGATCCTCCTCTTTGCCGTTGCCGCCTGGCGTTATGCCGGGAAAAGGGTAACATTCTTTACCGTTCTCTCTTTCCTGTTGGTTGGCTACCTCGGGCTCTGGGATGACACCATGACGACTCTGGCGATGGTGATCTGCTCGGTGGTGTTTTGCGCCATCGTCGGGATTCCCCTCGGTATCATGTCGGGTCGCAGCGATCGTTTTGAGATGTTCTTGCGCCCGTTCCTTGACGCCATGCAGACGACTCCGGCCTTTGTCTACCTGATTCCGGTGGTCATGCTCTTCAGTATTGGCACAGTCTCCGGTATCCTGGCTACGATCGTCTTTGCCCTACCGCCGATCATTCGTCTGACCAGCCTCGGCATCCGCCAGGTTCATCCGGAGTTGGTTGAAGCGGCGCTCGCTTTTGGTGCCACACCCTGGCAGGTTTTACGCAACGTACAATTCCCTCTTGCCATGCCGTCGGTCATGGCCGGGCTCAACCAGACCATTATGATGGCACTCTCAATGGTTGTCATTGCAGCACTGATCGGAGCTGGTGGTCTTGGCAACCCTGTTGTACAAGGCCTGAACACACTTGAGATCGGCTTGGCCACTATCGGTGGTTTGTCGATTGTTCTTCTGGCGATGGTGCTCGATCGGATCACTCAAGGGATGTCTCACTAAGCAACCTTTAAAGGTCCATTCACCCATAAAGAAAAAAGGAGAAAAGTATGAAACGTATTTTACTGGTCCTACTGATGTTGGCTCTCGCGACACCAGCCCTGGCTGACTCTCACAAACCCGGCAAAGGCGTCAAAGTTAAACCTGCCCGCGCAACCTGGAACACCGGTTACTTCCAGGAAGCCCTGGTAAGCGCGGGTCTGAAAGAGCTTGGCTACAATGTCATGAAGCCCAAAGAGCTGCAAAACCCTCTCTTCTATCAATCACTCGCTCTGGGTGATCTTGATTACTGGACGAATGGCTGGTTCCCTGTCCACGACGGTCAGCTACCAAAGGGTTTTTACGAGAAGGGTGAAAAAGTCGGCTACGTTGTCAAAGCTGGCGGACTGCAAGGCTACCTGGTATCCAAGAAAGAGGTCGAAAAATACAATATTCAGTCCATTGAAGATTTCAAACGCCCCGAAGTCAAAGAAGCTTTCGACGCCAATGGCGACGGCAAAGCTGACCTGACTGCCTGCCCTGCGGGCTGGGGTTGTGAAGGGACAATTTCTCACCATCTGGATGTCTACGACCTCGAAGATCATATCAACCCGATCAAGGCCTCCTATTCCGCAAGCATGGCTGATGCCCTGGCCCGCTACAAGGCCGGCAAACCAGCCTTCTTTTACACCTGGGCTCCGAACTGGACCATCTTCAAGTTCAAGCCGGGCGAAGACGTGGTCTGGATGAACGTTCCTGAGATCAAGCCTACAGAAGCGCAAACACCTCAGGTCGATCGCCTGACGGTAAGTGGCATTGAAGGGGCAGTCAGCGATCCGGTTAAACTCGGTTTCGTGGTTGCTGATATTCAGATTGTTGCCAACAAGGAATTCCTCGCCGCGAACCCGGCAGCAAAAGAATTTTTCAAGGTTTTTACCCTGCCCCTCGGTGATATCAACGAGCAGAACACCAAGATGCAGGAAGGTGAAAAGTCACAGAAGGATATTGATCGACACGTCAAGGAGTGGATTGCCAAGAACCAGGAGAAATGGAACGGTTGGCTCGAAGC
>SBFN01000125.1 GCA_006226895.1 Deltaproteobacteria bacterium
GAAGTTGCGGTGTGACTCCGGGATCGGCCACATCCCAGCCTGCTGGTAGCTGTCTAAAGTATTCGTGCCACCGTTGATGAGAAAAGCCGTTGGATCGCGCCCCTCAAGGTAATCGCAAAACATCTGCTCATGGTTGCCGCGCAGGAATACCGTTGACGGGAAGGTGTTGCCAAACTCGAGCAGATAATCGATCACGCCAAAACTGGCAGGTCCTCGATCAACGTAATCCCCCAGGAAGACAACCTGGTCTGAAGGGCTTGGTACGACCTGCTCCATCAATGCTTTGAGCTGATGCAGGCACCCATGGATGTCGCCAACGGCAAGCAGGCGTTTGGGTAAGGATGTTGGATTTGACATCATCTTCCCATTGTACCTGCTCTGGTCCATATGTGAAGAGCCGGAAAAGCTTGTTTACCCCTTGCAACCCTTGCATAATGTGACTGTGTTCATGTTTGTGGCACTCTCTTTGTGAGTTGAACGATGCGTATAAAACTTATTGCCAATCCGGTTAGTGGAGGCGATGCCCGTCCGCGCATTGAGCTTGCACGGGAGGCCCTGGAAAGGTGTGGCGCCGATGTGGACCTCTACCTTACAGGCGCTCGTGGCGACGCCCGAAAGGCCGCAGCGCAAGCTTTGACCGAGGGCTACGATCGAGTCGTCGCCGCCGGTGGCGATGGCACTCTCAATGAAGTGGTCAATGGCATCTCCTCACCTGGACTGCCGATTGCTTTTCTGCCCTTCGGTACAGTCAATGTGTTTGCTCTTGAAGCCGGAATTCCCAAACAGCTGGAAGCCGCATGTGCTTTGGCAGTGAGGGGCTCGGCACGTTTGATCACTCTTGGTTCACTCAATGACGAATTGTTTCTGCTCATGGTGAGTGCCGGTTGGGATGCCGAAGCCGTTGCGCAGGTTAGAACTGGCCTCAAAAAACGTATTGGCCGCATGGCATATGCCGTCAGCGCCCTGGAGTCTCTCTTGCGAAAAGGTCCTGCACCTTTGCAAATCATTACAGCAGAGGGTAAACACCATAGTGGTTTTGGTGTGGTCATCAGCAACTGTCGGCATTATGGTGGCCGTTACGTGGTGACTCCCAAAGCGTCAATGTTCAGTGATGACCTCGAAGTCTGCTTGCTGCGCCAGGGCGGTCGTCTGGCCATGCTCAGATTCGCTATCAATATCGCGTTGCAACGACCTCTCCATGAACCCCTTGTGGAGTTTTTAACCCTTTCTTCTGTAGAATTAAAGGGAGACTTTGTAGCCGTTCAGGTGGATGGTGATGTTGCAGAGACCTTGCCGGCTAAGATCGTGGCTGTGCCAGGAGCGGTCAGCATGGTTTTGCCAGCAGCCAGCGAATGAATTGTGAAGGATTGATTTATGTCGACCATTCTCGCAAGTGAAAAAGTTTATCGGGGGCGTATCCTGGATGTTGCACTGGAGAAACACGCGATGCCGAATGGGCGGCAGTCGAATTTTGAGATTATTCGCCACCCTGGCGGAGCCGCTGTCCTGCCGGTTCTGCACGACGGACAGGTCCTGCTAATTAAACAGTTCCGCCCGGCGATCGGTGCGATGGTTTATGAAATTCCTGCCGGGCGCCTCGAGCCGAATGAATCACCGGAGGAATGTGCCAGTCGTGAGCTAATCGAGGAGGTCGGCTACTGCGCTGCGCAGATCACCCCCCTGGGGGGCTTCTGGAGTACGGTCGGCTTTTGTGATGAATACATTCACCTGTTTCTTGGCCAGGGATTGACAGTTACAGCGCAGGCCCTGGAGCCTGACGAGGTGATTGAGCTTTATCCCATGCCTCTTGACGAGGCGCTGCAGAGAGTCAACAGGGGTGAAATTCTTGATAGCAAAACGCAGCTGGCTTTGTTGCGCTACCAGTTGTCTTGTCCGGAGAATAACGAGTGAGCGGTCTGCCGGAATATTATGCGTCAACCCTGGATTTGCCCTTTAACCGGGCCTGCCTCGATAGCCAATTTGTTCTGGAGAGTCCCACTTTTGAGCCTGGTGGTATGGGGTATGGCCTGCTGCTGCGCGGCAATATGCTGTTGGTGGAAAAGACTCCGGAGAGGACCAGGCTTCCTTATGGAGAATGGGCCGGGCACCCGTCAATCTACCTCGGCCGTTGGCAGGGCAAACCCTGTCGATTGATTGTTTTCGAAAGTGGCGACCCCTTGCCGGAAGGTCTTGAGCCCTTGGGTTTGCTGGACGATAAACCACTCCTGCCGATTGAATTGCTTTCTCTCGGTGGTATGGGGCGCATGATTTTGCACTGGCAGGCGCGTAGCAGCTTTTGTGGCTACTGTGGCCAGCCGACTGATTGGATGGCTGGGGAGTGGGGGCGTAAATGCAATAGCTGCGGTGCACATGCTTTCCCTGCCATCCACCCCTGTGCCATCGTTCTGGTTCGCAGGCCGGGGCAAGTCCTGTTGACCCGCAAAGCGGAGTGGGCGCCCAATCGTTACAGCCTGGTGGCTGGTTTTCAGGAGTTTGGTGAGTCTCTGGAAGAAACAGCGCTTCGCGAGATTGCCGAGGAGACCGGTATTGTCGCCAACAATGTTCGCTATGTTGGCAGCCAGTGCTGGCCTTTTCCGAGCCAGGTGATGGTCGGGTTCGTTGCTGACTATGTTGGTGGAGAAATCAAGGTTGACACGAAAGAGCTTGAGGACGCGCGCTGGTTTTCTGTGAATGACCTGCCGGCGCTACCACCCAAGCGCAGCATCGCCCGTTATATCCTGGATACCGCGATGGAGCCGTCATGAGCCCGGACAAGCAGTTCAGCAAGCGTTATTTCCAGATGCCGCGTGCCGAGATCGGTCATCTGCGTTTCATTCTGGAAAGTTACGACGGTGTGGCTTTCGCGCGGACGCTTGATAACCAGCTCGCATTGGTAGAAATCGCCTATCCGCCAAGTCGCAGCCAGGATGTCGAGCCGTTGCTCGAGGCGCTTGCTGTTGAGGTTGGTCTGCAGGAAGTGGCGGCTCCAGGTGTTGTGCCACCACTTTAAGCAATTTTGCATCTGGCTTGTAAAGCGTTCACAGCAGAGGCAAAGAGCTCACAGGGAAAAGCAAAGGTCTTGGGATTGTGAGAACGATCATCGTTTCCTGTGGAGAACTGAGAAAGCTAGAGCGTAATAAGCTCAATCTCCGGTGTGTCGAGCAGGGCCTTCTTGACGGCACACTGATCGGTGGCGCGGATAATGGCACTGCGGTATTTTTCAGGGAAGTCTTTCGGCAGCTGCATGGTGATTTCCACCCGATCGAGTCTTTTTGTCTCGGTGTCGTGTTGGGTCGTCAGTTGCAGACGCAAACCATCCGTTGGAAGCTGACGCTGTTGACAGAAGCGCAGGGCGAAAAAGCCGGCGCAGGTGCCGAGAGAGGCGAGAAAAAAATCGAAAGGTGAGGGTGCTGAGTTCAATCCACCATTTTTTTCGGGTTGGTCGGTAGCGATCTCGAAACCATTGAATTGTGCATTAACCTGAACGCCGCCGGGAAAAGTGATTTCCATCATTGCTGTAACCCTCCGTGCCTCTTTAAGTGGAACCCATCGTTGCTGTTTTGTGAAAAGTAATGCTAGTATGCCGCCATTCTAAATGCAGCCTCTGGTCATTGAGCACGGACGCAAAGGTGCTGACTCGCAGACCTATTCAGGTAGACAGGTTGATTCATGAAGCCCATTCTTGATTTTTTTAGCTCGGTAAAGCTGACCCTGGCCTTGTTGCTCGGCCTTTCAGCTGTTGCTGTTTTCGGTACGATCTGGCCGGTCGAGCAAGGTACGATACTGCGTTTCGAACTATATTTCCAGTCCCTATGGTTTCGTCTCCTGCTAGGCCTCTTGGCACTTAACCTGTCAGCTTGTACCTGGAAGAGCTTTGCCCGGGTTTCGGGTGAGAAAAAACGTCTGCTTGACCAGTTGAAAAACGCTGACCCTGTCATGCAAAAAACGGGTCACGACCTTGTTTGCCAGGACATTGACGAGCTGTCCAGCCGTTTGCAGGGGCAGGGCTATCGCGTAACCCTCGCGGGTGACAGGCTGCTCGCTCGCCGCGGGGTGATGGGACGTTGGGCTTTGCCGGTTCTGCATCTGTCGATTCTGGTGATCATGGTCGGGGCTCTGGCAGCTCAACTCGGCTTTGTCGGCACTCTGAATCTATATGTAACTCACCAGAGCGAAGAGTATTTTGATTGGGACAGCGAAACGGATTTACCACTCGGTTTTACTTTTCGCCTTGATCATTTTGAGCCTCAATATTATCCGATTGATCTGCGTTTTGCCACTTACGACAAGGAAACCCGAAAACAGTTGCAGGAGTTCACGACCCGTGAAGGGGAAAGGGTGGACATCTCTCCCGGTTTGAGCGTGCAGGTGCAGCGCTTTTTCCCTGATGAACAGCATCTTGTCCTCGACGTTTTGCGAGAAGGTGTCCTGGTCGGTGAGTATCATAGTTTGAGTGGAGAGCGAACTTATCCCAACAGTATTGATCTTGGGGTCGAAGTCAAGCTGACAGCATTCCGTGACCCACTTCTCAAGCAGCTGCACTGTAAAGTCTCCATCCTGGAGAATGACGAGGTCGTGCGCCAGGGAATTATCGAGGTCAACACACCTCTGGTTCACCGCGGCGTGGCAATTTACCAGACCGCTTACAGCCGCGATGAATCAGGCTTCTGGACCTGTGGTTTCCAGTTGTCCAAAGACCCTGGCGAACCCTTGGTCTGGTTGGGGAGCGTAGTCTTGACCCTGGCGATTCTCCTGGTTTTCTTTGTCCGCTTTTGTGCCGTGGCCATTGTGCCGAATGGAAATTCTTTTTGTCTGCGGCCTTTGGCGGGTTTTCGTGGGGAGGCTGGTCAGGAAAAATTGCGCGGGTTGGCGGCCGGGATTGGACGGAAGGCTCCGGATGATTGAGACGTCCATGTGAACTGATTCAAGAGCGTCGGGCTGACTCGCCTCTATTCGCTGTAACGTAAAAGCGCCCCGAAAACAACCGGGGCGCTTTTATCTTTTGTATGTGTCTGTGCGATTCCCGTCGTGGGAATCAGTTTCGGGTCACCCAGTTGCTGTGGCCCGTATTTTGTCTAGTGTTTTTGGGATTGGAATTCCTTTGAGTAGCCTGGTGGATCAGAGATCAACATAAAATCTTCCTCCTTGTGTGTAACCAAGAGACCTCTTGCTTCATTTGAGGTATGAATAACTATACCACATAAGATGTCCTGTAAGTCTATGTTTGGGAAAGATTTTTTTTGTGATTACCACTTTTCATCTTTTGGTTCCAATCTCACCAGCCCGTAGGCTCGTTGTCCCAGGCCGAGTTTTTCTCCATGCTCAAGTTGAACTTCCCAGTCGATCTGCGGATAAACTCCGCGGAACTTGTCACAACCCGGGTCATGGCCGGTTTTCATCGCTGTGCCTGGAAGGCCATGCGCCTGGTTTACCAGGTCGGCGCATGCCTGGTCGAGGGCAACCGGATCGGTTGAGGCGAGGATGCCGATATCGGGAACGATCGGGGCATCGGAGTGACCGTAACAGTCACAAGACGGAGAAACCTGGGTGATGAAATTGACAAAGAGGGTCTTTTCCTCTTTGCCGGTGATTGCCCCCAGAGAATATTCCGCCATTTTTTTCATGACCAACGCCGATTCCTCGTTCCACTGGACCCGAATTGCCCGAGGTTCGCAGGCCGTAATGCAGCGTCCACAGCCGGTACAGCGCTCAGCGTCGAGGACCGCTTTACCGCTGCTGAGGTTGATGGCTTCGTGTGCACAGGCCTTAAGGCAGGCTCCGCAGGTGGTACAGTCCTTTTCAGAAATGGTCGGGCCCAGTGTGGAATGCTGTTCGAGTTTTCCTTCGCGGCTGGAGCAGCCCATGGCAAGGTTCTTGATTGCGCCGCCAAATCCGGTCAGTTCATGGCATTTGAAATGGGAGAGGACGATCAAGGCATCGGCTTCGATGATTTCGAGGCCAATGTCGACTTCGTTTAAAAGCTCACCGGGGATTTTGACCCTTTGCGATGAATGGCCACGTAGCCCGTCACTCATAATCAGCGGGGCATTGACCACGGCATAGGCAAAACCGTTTTCGATGGCACAGGTCAGGGCCGAGACGGCTTCTTTACGTTCTCCCGGATAAAGGGTGCTTGAATCGGTCAGGAAGGGTTTGCCGTTGTTTGCTTTGACCTGATCGACAACACGACGAACAAATGTCGGCCTGATATAGGCGTGTCCGCCTTTTTCACCAAAGTGCATCTTGATGGCAACGAGGTCACCGTGGCTGACGACCTCTGCCACCCCTGCCTGCTCGGTCAGCCTCTCCAGCTTGGCGTGCAGGTTTTCCCGCAGGCCAGCACGCATATCGGCAAAAAAAACCTGCGCAGCCATCGCTCTCTCCATTACTTGTCGTTAGAAGGAAAGGTTTCCGTTATGAAGTGGCCCTACTGCTCTGCTTGCGCTGTTCCCTTGCCAAGCTGACCATAAGCCTCAACTTTGCCGTTGACAATGTGAACATAGTAACGCTCCCAAAAGCGGTTGGGAGGAATGTACCAAAGGTATTCTTCGCTGCCGCTGCCGGAGGCGTTGCTCGGTTTGTTTCCCCATTTGCTGCATGACTTCCGCCTTGCTCATGCCGAGCTCAATTTTGTGCATGCCGATCCATGGCGAACAGCCGCCAAGCAGCAGGATCAGACCGATTAAAAGTATCAGCTTGCGCATTCTTTTCCTCCCTCAAATGAGTACAAATAGTACAGTCAATGTCATAGCGTTTCGGTGACAGCTTCCGGCTCTTCCTTGCGCAGGTAAACAGTTGTGCTCGGGAAGGCGATCTCCAGTCCCAACTCTTCCAGTGTGTCCATGATCTTCAGACAAACGTCCTCGCGGGCATCGAGATATTCTCCCCAGACGGTCGTGGTGGTGAAGCAATAGACAAGCAATAGACCATAATGTCTAAAGATGAAGCGCCGAAGTCGGTAAAGTTGACAAGGAAAAAATCCTGGTCAATGGCCGGGTGACTTTTTAGTAGCTCTCGAATCCGGCTGACCGCTTCACGCATCTGACTGGGCGTGGTGTCGTAGGAGACCCCGACGGTGAGCCGTATCCGGCGTTTCGGCATGCGGCTGAAGTTGTCGAGAGCCATATTGGCGATAACGTTGTTGGGTACGGAAATCAGTGTCTTTGCGAAGGTGCGGATTTTGGTGGAGCGAAAGCCGACTTCTTCGACGGTCCCTTCCATATCCCCAGCCTTGATCCAGTCACCGACATGAAAAGGTCGGTCAAAGATGATCATCAGCGAGCCGAAGATGTTGGAGACTGTATCCTTCGCCGCCAGGGCGAAGGCCAATCCGCCGATGCCGAGAGACGCGATGACTCCGGTGACCGGGTAGCCAAAAGTCTGAATGGCCATGAGTGCGGCCATAATGACAATGAAAATGCGCAGGCTTTTTCGCAGAAGGGGAGCGAGATGATCATCGAGGGCTGATTCAGTGCGCTCTGCCCATTTCTTCAGGTAGTGATCGACCATGTCGACCAGGTTGAAGAAGAGCCATGCGACATCGAAGATAACCAGCGCTTTGAGTATTGAGGTTGCCAGGCCGTCGACATCAAAGGGCTCACCGGGGAGTTGCAGGATTTCAACGGCAATAAAGAGCCCGATCAGGAAAATGAGAAATTCTGAGGGCTTTTGCACGCAGATTAAAAAGCGGTCGTCCAGCTCTCGTTTGGTCTTTTGCGTCAGCGGCAGTACGGCCTTGATAAAGAAATAGGCGAAGAGCTTTTTTGCGATATAGGCAACCAGAACAATGCCAAAAGCCGTGGCATATTGGCTGGCGGTGATACCCAGGACCTGATTGTCCATCCACTCTGGCATTGCGCCCTCCCTGAAGGGTAACAAGTCAACGAATTCAAAGCCTTAAGCTACCAGATGAAATACCCAAAAGCAAGGCTGTGGAGACTCACCTGAAAAAACTCGGCGAAGCAAGTGATTCTGAATGTTTATGGTAGAATGATTACGATAGAAAATAGCGAATATTTATACGGAGAGAGAAAGAGAGAGAATCCATTATGAGTAATGACAGTCTGAACAGTTTTAATAGCCGTCAAAGTCTCGATGTAGATGGTATCAGTTACGAATATTACAGCCTCGATAAATTTGCCGCAAAACGCGGCGATGTAAAGCGTTTGCCACTTACGCTCAAGGTGCTGTTGGAAAATCTTTTACGCAATGAAGATGGCTCTTCGGTGACGGAAAAGGATATTAATGCCGTGTTCGACTGGCTCGATCAACGCAGCTCCGACCATGAAATTGCCTTTCGTCCGGCGCGAGTGCTGATGCAGGATTTTACCGGTGTCCCCGCGGTGGTCGACTTGGCCGCGATGCGCGATGCGGTTACTCGTGTGGGCGGCGACCCGCAAAAGATCAACCCGCAGATCCCGGTGGATCTGGTCATCGATCACTCGGTCATGGTCGACAAGTACGCTATGCCGGAAGCCTTTGCCTATAACGTTGATAAAGAGATGGAGCGTAATCGTGAACGCTATGCGTTCCTGCGTTGGGGCCAGCTGGCCTTCGACAACTTCCGTGTTGTGCCTCCGGGCACAGGCATTTGTCACCAGGTGAATCTTGAATACCTGGCGCGCACGGTCTGGTCGGAAGAGCGAGAGGGTCAGAAGGTCGCTTATCCGGACACTCTGGTGGGCACTGACAGTCACACCACGATGATCAATGGACTGGCCGTTCTCGGCTGGGGGGTTGGTGGTATCGAAGCCGAGGCCGCGATGCTCGGTCAGCCGGTGTCGATGATTATCCCCGAAGTCGTTGGTTTCCGGATGACCGGAAGTCTGAAGGAGGGTGTGACGGCCACGGATCTTGTCCTGACTGTGACCCAGATGTTACGCCAGTTCGGCGTGGTCGGAAAATTCGTCGAATTTTTCGGTGACGGTCTGGCAAAACTGCCTTTGGCTGACCGGGCAACGATCGCCAATATGGCTCCTGAGTATGGCGCGACCTGCGGCTGGTTCCCGATAGACGATGTCACTCTCGATTACCTGCGGCTTTCCAATCGCGATGATGCAACAGTGGCCCTGGTCGAAGCTTATGCCAAGGAACAGGGCTTGTGGCGTTACGAAGGCATGGCTGACCCTGAGTACACGGCCGTTCTTGAACTTGACCTGAATACTGTCAAACCAAGCCTCGCCGGACCGAAACGGCCCCAGGACCGTGTTGATCTCGAGGCGATGAAAGAGGCCACACAGGCTGTTATTCCTGCGGAGGCCGTGGCTAAAACAGCTCCTGTTGCGGATGCTGACTTTAGCTTGAATCAGGGAGATGTTGTGATCGCGGCGATCACTTCATGCACCAACACTTCCAACCCGGCGGTGATGATGGGGGCGGGGCTGGTCGCAAAAAAAGCGGTTGAAAAAGGCCTTCTCCA
>SBFN01000256.1 GCA_006226895.1 Deltaproteobacteria bacterium
ATCACCGCGTCACAACCTTCCAGGCCACCAACCATGCTGGCAGCATCGGTAATGTCGCCGGAATGGATTTCCACCCCATCAGGCACCGCCAATTTGTCTTCAGAGCCATCTCTCACCAAGGCTCGCACGCTATGGCCGGCCGATACCAGCTGCCGCAACACTTCACTGCCAACAAATCCTGTTCCGCCGGTAAGAAAAACTTTCATAGCCGTAATCCTCATGATTTGGTTTTCCGGGGCCCTCGCCCCAGGTGCTGCGTTCCGGTTCTTATCCCTTAACCACCGCCATCGGCTTCAGCCTTGCCACGATACGCCCTAGCCCCGCCTGTTCAACCACCTGGACAACCTCGGCTACATCCTTGTAGGCCTCAGGCATCTCCTCCGCTACGGTCGCACGTCCGGCTGCTCGGACCACGATGCCCTGTTTTGCCAGGTCACCGATGATGTCCCGTCCCCGGGCGGCTTTTTTTGCTGCATGACGTGACAGAGCACGTCCTGCGCCATGACAGGAAGAGCCGAAGGTTTCTTCGTAAGCGCCAGCGGTACCGGTCAGGACATAAGAATAACGGCCCATATCACCCGGGACCAGCACCGGTTGTCCGATTGACTGATAAGCGGCGGGAATCTCTTTGTGCCCTGGTGGAAAAGCCCGTGTTGCGCCCTTGCGGTGTACGCAGAGCTTGCGCTCTCGGCCGCCGATTGTGTGTTGCTCCCACTTTGCAATATTGTGGCAGACGTCGTAGATAGTCGCCATGTGCAGATCAGCAGGGCCTTTCCCCAAGACCTCTTCAAAGGTTTCTCGTACATTGGAAGTAATTGTCTGCCGATTGGCGAAGGCAAAGTTGGCGGCGCAGGCCATGGCTGCCATGTAATCACGCGCCTCATCGCTCTGCAAGGGCGCACAACAGAGCTGTCGATCAGGGAGAGTAATACCGTACTTGCGTGCGGCTTTGAGCATGACCTTGAGATAATCATCGCAGACCTGGTAACCAAGGCCTCGACTGCCGGTGTGAATACTAACCGTAACCTGACCCTGAGAAAGGCCGAGGACTGCGGCGGCACCCTCGTCGTAAATCGCTTCGACTTGCTGGATCTCCAGGAAATGGTTTCCCGACCCCAGAGTGCCGAGTTGCGATCGGCCCCGCTCAAGAGCACGTTCCGATACTTTCTCTGTATCGGCCCCGGCGATCGTGCCGTGATTTTCAATATAGTCCAGCTCGTTCTTATCGCCGAAGCCCTGTGCTACAGCCCAGGCAGCACCCTTGGTGAGCACGCGTTTCTGCTCCGCCATCGAGAGTTTGAAATCACTGTGATGAGAACCGACTCCGCTGGGGATGTTGCGGTAGAGTGCATTCGCAAGACGATCAAGGTGGGGATGGACTTCTTCCGCGTTCAGCTTGCTTCGCAAGAGGCGGACGCCGCAGTTAATATCGTAGCCGACTCCGCCGGGAGAGACGATCCCATGCGTGGCGTCGAAGGCGGCGACCCCTCCGATCGGGAAACCATAGCCCCAGTGAATGTCGGGCATGGCCATAGAGGGACCGACGATGCCGGGCAGGGTTGCGACATTGCAAACCTGCTCCAGGGCTTGTTCGCGTCGCAGGTCTTTCATCATTTCCGGGGAGGCGAAAACCAGGCCGTCGGTGCGCATTGCGCCTTCTCGGGGGATGCGCCAACGATATTGGTCTAATTGTTGAATCTTGGTTGCCATAAAGTGTCCTAAAGGTCGACGTAAACCCGCGCGTACCAGCCACCTGAAGCTTCTTCAAGGGCGGCTTTATGGTAAGTCACCGCTTTGACCTGTCGCTCAACGTGATGACGTTGCTGGTCAAAGGGTTCTCCCGAGAGAGTCGCCAGCAACTCGCCTTCTTCGAGGCCATCGATTCGAGTTTCCACCGGAACCAGGTTGTTCTGTTCGCACCAGTAGAGGATCTCGTTAAGCCATGTCACCATAAGCTCCACAGGGTCTTCCTCGCGCAGATGGATCTCTGCGACAACGTTTGCCGATGCGGGACTGTTGCCGAACAACATCATTGTCAATCCCCTGGCCATTTCCTCCAATACTTTCAGGCAGGATTCTGCACGGGCTTCTATTCCCATATCTGCAGTGTGTTCGAGCAGTCGATAGCCTTTGTACATCAATTGTTCCTATCGTTCTGGTTCAGTAACTGATTGTTCCATTTGCATTATACCAGCTAGTCATTGACCCGGGGCTTAAAATAGAGTGAAGACTTCTGGCTTTCTGCGATATGTGAGATATTCTTAATGGTGCGCAGCTAACCACGTTCTTGGGGGTAGAGGCATTGCGGTCAAGTTTATTTTTACTTGACAAAACATCGTTCTAAATATTATCAAGGGCGAAGTGTTTTTCTTGAAACCATCACATATTATCTTTTTAATATATTGAAATTGTTACATTTGCCCGTTTGATTAAAAAACTGTGAAGGAGGTCGGACAATGAAAACTGACTTGGAAGTCAACACCTCTCCGATCCCTGAGGAGCTCCTCCAGCGCGTGGAGGCTCGCGGGATCAATCGTCGCGACTTTATCAAGTTCTGCACGGCGACCACTGCTGCCCTGGCTTTGCCGGTGAGCTTTATTCCTACCGTCGCTCAAGCCGTTGAAGACAAGCGACCACCTGTTATCTGGGTGGAATACCAGAGTTGCTCCGGTGATTCGGAAGCTTTCCTGCGTGGTAATCAGCCCACCGCTGGAGAGTTGATTCTCGACCTGATCTCTCTCGAATACTCGGATGTCGTAATGGCGGCTTCTGGTCACCAGGCTGAAGAAGCCAAGCATCAAGCCATGGAGAAGTACAAGGGCCAGTATATTCTGGTTGTTGAAGGCTCTATCCCCACCGGAGCCGATGGCGCCTATTGCACGATCGCTGGTGAGAGCGCCATGGTCGATTGCAAAAAGCTGGTACAGAATGCAGCGGCCACCATCTGTGTTGGTTCCTGTTCCTCTTTCGGAGGCATTCCTGCCGCTGCTCCGAACCCGACCAACGCCGTTTCAGTGAGTAGCCTGGTGCCGGGGGCGGCAATCATCAATCTACCCGGTTGCCCTGTCAACGCAACCAACCTGACCGCGACCATCGTTCATTTTATGACCTTTGGCAAACTGCCGGCGGTTGATCGTCTCGGCCGCCCGAAGTTTGCCTACGGCAAGCGCATTCATGACAACTGTGAGCGACGCGGTCATTTCGATGCTGGCCAGTATGCCGAGGCCTTCGGTGATGTCGCACACCGTCAGGGTCATTGTCTCTACAAGTTGGGTTGCAAAGGTCCTGAAAGTTTCCACAATTGCCCGACCGTTCGTTACAACGAAGGCATCTCCTGGCCGGTCATGGCCGGTCACGGCTGCATCGGTTGTTCTGAACCTGGTTTCTGGGACACCATGAGTCCCTTCTACCGGCGCCTGCCCAAGGTCCCCGGTTTTGGAATTGAGGACACGGCCGACAAAATTGGTATCGGTCTGGCGGCGGCCACCGCAGTGGCTTTCGGTGTCCATGGGGTTGCGAGCTGCTTCCGCAAGGGCGACGCTATGGAAGAAGATAAGGTCGTAAAGGAGGACTAAACGATGGCTAAAAGAATTGCCGTTGATCCGATTACCCGTATAGAGGGCCACCTGCGCATCGAAGCACAGATCGATGGTGGCAAGATTGTTGACGCCTGGAGTTCTTCCACGGCCTTCCGTGGCATCGAGACGATTCTCAAGGGCCGTGATCCCCGCGATGCACATCATTTCACCCAGCGCTTCTGTGGTGTCTGCACCACGGTTCACTCCATGGCCAGCATTCGTGCCGTGGAAGATGCCCTGAATATACAGATCCCCGACAATGCCCGCCTGATCCGTAACCTGATCATGGGCATCCAGAACGTGCAGGATCACGTGATTCACTTCTATCACCTGCATGCGCTTGACTGGGTCGACATTACCAGCGCCCTGAATGCCGATCCGGCCGCAACGGCCAAATTCGCGCAGTCGATCTCCAACTGGCCGAAATCAAGTGCCACCTATTTCAAGGGTATCAAGGAAAAGCTGGCGTCCTTTGCCGGGACCGGCCGACTTGGTCCTTTCCAGAACGCTTACTGGGGACATAGCGCTTACAAGTTGCCGCCCGAAGCGAACCTGATGGCCGTTGCCCATTACCTCGAAGCACTCGAGTGGCAAAAAGATGTGATCAAGATCCACGCCATTCTCGGTTCGAAGAACCCGCACCCACAGACCTTCCTGGTCGGCGGTATGTCGATGCCGGTTGACCCGGACAGCCAGAATGCCATCAACGCTGACAAGATCGCCTACATCCGCAAACTGTTGCGTAAAGCCCGCGCATTTGTTGAGCAGGTCTATATCCCTGATCTCCTGGCGGTCGCTCCGGCCTATCTCGACTGGGCCGGCATTGGCGGTGGGGTAGGCAACTACATGTCTTTCGGTGACTTCCCGATGGATAACAGCCCCGGCACCGGCAGCCTCTTCTTCCCCCGTGGCGTTATCATGGGTAAAGATCTGGCCAACGTTATGGAGATGGACGAGAAGAAGATCACCGAATATGTCACACACTCCTGGTACAACTACTCTTCGGGCGACGATAAAGGTTTGCATCCCTACAAGGGTGAGACCAGCCATAACTACACTGGTCCGAAACCGCCTTATGACTTCCTCGACACTGATGGTAAGTACTCCTGGGTCAAATCGCCGCGTTACATGGATCAGCCGATGGAAGTCGGCCCCCTGGCACGCATCCTGGTTGCTTACGCCTCTGGCGTAACGGAAGTTGTCGACACAGTCAACTTTGTGCTGAAGACCCTCGGAGCACCAGCTTCGGCACTCTTCTCAACTCTGGGTCGTACCGCCGCTCGCGGCGTCGACTGCCTGCTGCTCGCCCAGAAAAACGAGCTCTGGCTTGATCAGCTGGCTGACAACATGGGCCGGGGCATCCTCGACACTTTCAATAAGGAGAAGTGGGATCCGGCGACCTGGCCGAAAGAAGCACAAGGCTTCGGTTACCACGAAGCACCTCGCGGTGCTCTCGGTCATTTTATCCGCATTGAGAATCAGAAGATCGCCAATTACCAGGCGGTGGTACCTTCGACCTGGAACGCAGGTCCCCGTGATGCTGCCGGTCAGATGGGGCCCTACGAGTCGGCCCTGGTCGGAACTCCGGTCGCTGATCCTGAGAAGCCGTTGGAAATCTTACGGACCATCCACTCTTTCGATCCCTGCCTGGCCTGCGCCGTGCACGTTATGGATGGCAAGGGGACAGAGATCGTCAAGGTTCGAGCCCTCTAAAGGAAGGAGGCGCACGCCATGCTGAAAATTTATTACGTGTGGGAATTGCCGGTTCGCATCTGCCACTGGATCAACGTGCTCTCCGTGATCATGTTGTCGATCACCGGCTTTTTTATCGGTAGCCCGTTCATAACGGCCCCGGAGACTTCGATGTACGTGATGGGCTGGATGCGGTTTTTGCACTTCGCTTTCGCCTACCTCTTTACGGTATCGGTGGCGGCACGCATCATCTGGATGTTTATCGGCAACCACCATGCGTCCTGGAAGGCATTTATCCCCTGGGTGACAGCTGAGGGGCGGCAGAATTTCATAAAGATGTTCCGTTACTACACCTTCACCGGCAAGAAGATCACCTACGAAGTTGGCCATAACCCGGTCGCGGCAACGGCCTATCTCGGTATTTTTGCGCTCTTCATCTTCCAGATTATCTCAGGCTTCGCCATGTACGGTCAGTTTGAACCGGGTGGTTTCTGGAATGGTCTGCTCGGCGGAATCAATGTGTTGGTGGGCAACCAGTGGCTACGACTGCTGCACCATGGAGTCATGTGGCTTCTGGCCGGCTTCATCATCAACCACATCTACAGCGGCTGGCTGATGGATCTTAAGATGCGCAACGGCACCATGAGCGGTATCTTCAGCGGCTACCGTTATATCGAACCGGAGGATCTTTAATGTCAATCCTGGTCCTTGGACTGGGCAATACGATCATGACTGATGACGGTTTCGGGGTGAAAGTGGTTACGACTCTTTCATCCCGTTACCATTTTCAGGGCCAGGTGAAGCTGATAGACGGCGGCACTCTGGGCCTTGATCTGCTGCCCGAGCTTGAAGAGCTTGAGTCTCTTCTGATTATTGACGCCCTCGATATGCGTGCAGAACCAGGTGGTATCTTCCGCCTCGAAGGTGAAGAGGTTCCACGTGCGTTTGCCAGTAAACTCTCAGTCCACCAGATGGGGCTGCAGGACCTGCTTGCTGTCGCCGAATTCCAGGGTCACGCTCCGCGCAACCTGGTTGTCTGGGGCGTCCAGCCCGAATGCATTGAAATGGGTACCGAGTTAACGGCAACGGTGGAGCAAACTGTTGAGCCCGTGGTTGGAAAAGTACTCGAAGAGCTGCGCGGTTGGGGAGTTCAGTACCACGAAAAGGAGCAGGAGTAAGTGTTGAAAGAGAGAGCAATAAAACAGCACGTCTTTTTGCTCTTTGTTCTGCTGATGGTTTTTGCCCTCTGCGGCTGTACTGAAGAGGGCTTTGATTACCCCGC
>SBFN01000220.1 GCA_006226895.1 Deltaproteobacteria bacterium
CCGACCTGTGCTCCACATTACTATCGCGTTGTGCCACAGATGGCCAAAGCCGAAGGCGTTGATTTTAAGCGTCGTAGCTTGACCTTCTCCACCGGCGGCGGCAAAGGCTGTATCGCTGCCCAGACGATTTGCCTGATCGATTGTTTCGGTAATCTCAAGCCCTGCTCCTACTTCCATTCGTCGGTCGGTAATGTTAAACAGGTTCCCTTCAAGGATCTCTGGTTCAATAACAAGACTTTTAACGACCTGCGCAATTTTAAAGAGTACAAGGGCAAGTGCGGGGAGTGTGAGTTCATCAACGTCTGTGGCGGTTGCCGCGCACGAGCCGATGCAGTTTACGGCGATTACATGGCAGAAGAGCCTTTCTGCAACTACGTTCCACAGCGTACTTTGAAGCGCATGGAAAAAGAAGCGGCCGAAGAAGCGGCCGAAAATGCTGCAAAAGAAAACTCTTAAGAGGCCAAAACGTACAACGTGAAAAGTGACTGGCTGTAATCTTTCACGTTTCACATTTCACTTTTCACGATAATTTGAGGAGGAGTTTCATGTCTCAAGAATACACGTTCATCAAGGCTTGCTGGGGCCAGCCGACTGACTATGTTCCCGTATGGCTGATGCGCCAGGCGGGTCGCTACCTGCAATGCTACAAGGATGTCCGCGCCAAGGGCGGCGGCACCTTCCTTGATCTCTGCAAAGACCCCGCCCGAGCGGCGGAAGTTACCATTCAGCCGATCGACATCCTCGATGCTGATGCGGCGATCCTCTTTTCAGATATCCTGACGCCGATTGAGCCGATGGGAATGGCTCTCGATTTCGTGCCTGGTCCGGTGTTCGAAAAGCCGATCCGCACCGCTGCTGACGTTGACGCCCTGGTAGTGCCTGAGGATATGAGCCAAGCGGTCTCTTATGTGCCGGAGATTATCAAGCGTCTGCGGGTTGCCTTTGAGGGCCGTGTCCCGCTGATCGGTTTTGGTGGTGCTCCCTTCACTCTTGCCTGCTACATGGTTGAAGGCAAGGGCAGCAAGGACTTCGCCACTCTCAAGCAGATGATGTATTCGGACTTCCCGCTTTACGACGCACTGATGAAGAAGGTCACCGAGATGGACCGGCGCTACCTCAACATGCAGATCGAAGCTGGTGCCCAGGCGATCCAGATTTTCGATACCTGGGGTGGCCTGCTGGCCCCTCTCGATTACGAGCGCTATATCCTCCCTTACGTCAAGGATCTGATCAACGGCCTCAATCGCGACGGTATCCCGGTTATTTATTTCGTCAAAAATGGCGGCACAATGCTGGAACTGGTTAAGGAGGCTGGCGCCGATGTCCTCGGTCTCGACTGGCACGTCAACCTTGGCAAGGCCCGTGACATTATCGGTGATGATGTCGCCGTTCAGGGTAATCTCGACCCGACCGTACTCTATGCTCCGAAGGATCACATCGAACGTGAGGTGCAGCGCATTCTCGATGAGAACGCTGGTCGTCCTGGCTTCATCTTCAATCTTGGTCATGGCATCCTGCCGACGGTTCCGCCGGAGAACGCCATTCATATGGTTGAATGTGTTCACCGCTTGAGCGGGAAAAAATAAGTACACGGAAAACCTTAAACTATGAACCTGGATAATCCTACCGGATTGGTACTATTGAACATGGGCGGACCTGACTCGTTAAGAGCGGTCCGCCCGTTTCTCTATAATCTCTTTTCTGATCGCGACCTGATCCAGTTGCCGGCAGGCGCACTATTGCAAAAGCCCTTTGCCTTCATGATCAGCACGCTGCGTGCACCGAAGGTGAAGGTCAACTATGCGTCAATCGGTGGTAAATCGCCACTGCTGGAATGGACTGAAAAACAGGCCGCGGGTGTTGCTCGTGAACTCGGCGATCAGGTCAAGCCCTTCGTCGCCATGCGCTATTGGCAACCGCGTGCCGAGGAGTGCCTGCAGCGCATGAAACAGGATGGTATTACGCAGGCTGTTGTCCTTTCCATGTACCCGCACTATACCAGCGCCACTACTGGCAGCAGTATCAAGGATTTTGAAGCCGCCGCCTCACGGGTTTACCCGGAACTTGAATATACGATCATCCGTGAATGGTACGATTGGCCCGCTTATCTTGAGGCCCTGGCTAACCGGATACGAGAAGGGCTGGAAAAGTTCCACGAACTGTCCCGTGATGAAATCCCAATTCTTTTCTCTGCACATGCCTTGCCGCAGAAGTTTATTGATGAAGGCGATCCCTACCTCGACCATGTAACCTGTACGGTGCGAGGGGTGATGGAGCGTTTCCCCGATCACCCCTGGAGACTTGGCTTTCAGAGTCGCAGCGGGCCGGTGCAGTGGATGGAGCCCGACACTCTGGAAGTTCTCGATCAACTCGGTGCAGAACGAGCTCCCGGCGCGTTGATCGTGCCGATCTCTTTCGTGTCGGACCATATCGAAACACTGCAAGAGATTGATTTCGAATTTCGTATGCATGCAGAGGAGGTTGGCTTGCCGCGTTTTGAAAGAACCCCTTCACTCAATGACTGCCAGGACTTTATCCAGTCTCTGGCGACATTGGTGCGCAATCACCTGGAGTAGACGATGATTTCCTGCCGACACTGCGGCGCAGAGTTTGATCCCGACAACCTGCCGGAGGACGCGTCGGTTCAGGCGGGTCTGATCCTGGCTGAAGAGCAATACGGTGATGCAGGTGAAGTCTGCGCAAACTGCTTGTCCAGCCGTGGACGATTATCGATGATGTACGATCCAAGTTGCCATTAAGAAACGCAGCAGGTTGCGCTTAGCGTGTGACGATACAAAAACTAACGGCCAGGGCATTTTGCCCTGGCCGTTTTTATTGGTTGTATTTTTTTCTCGTCACGCGTGACTCGCGTTTTAAACTCCTTCTTCTCGAAGCTTCTCTATTAACTTCTTCTGCTCCTCGCTCAGTAACTGAGGGACATCAATATCAATGACAGCATAGAGGTCACCGTTCGCTTTGCCTGCGCGACCAGGGACACCGAAACCTTTGAGCCTGATCTTGCTGCCATTCTGTGTGCCCGGCTTCACTTTAATGCGTTTGCTGTCGCCAAGAGTTTCTACGGTTACCGTGGTGCCCAGACATGCCCCAGTGAAAGGAATTTTGACGGTTGTGTATAGGTTCTTGTCTTCGCGACGAAAACGGTTGTCTTTGCTGACGTTGATCTCCAGCATCAGGTCGCCGTTCGGCCCGCCGTTCGGACTGGCCGCGCCTTTGCCGGAAATACGCAGCTTCTGTCCCGGTTCCACTCCGGGCGGAATACGCACCTGTAACTGCTCGTTCTGACCGTTGCGGTCGAGATCGACCCGTCTTTCTCCGCCGAGGATTGCCTGGCGAAATGGGATTGTGATTCGCATCAGGTAGTCTTGGCCCTTTCTGGGCCGGGGACGGTGATGACCCGCTCTGCTACCGAACATCTGGCTGAAGATGTCCTCTCCACCACCACCGAAGCCGAACTCACGAAAGATGTCTCCGAAGTCTGCATTGCGGAAAATATCTTCCTGGGAAAAGCGTTGATGGAAGGCCGCGTCGCCATACTGGTCATATTGCTGTTTCTTCTCGGGATCAGAGAGGACTGCATAGGCTTCGGAAATTTCCTTGAAGCGTTCCTCCGCCTTCTTGTCGTCCGGGTTTTTGTCGGGATGATATTTCAGTGCCAGTTTGCGGTAGGCTTTTTTGATCTGGTCGGCACCGGCGGTCTTCTCAAGACCGAGAACGGCATAATAATCTGAGGCCATGGTTTTTCCTTGATGGTTGTTCATGGGGTGGTCAATATAGTAATGGCTTGGCTGCGCGTCAAGGGGGAAGCAAAGGAACGGGCTCCCTCAGGTGCCTGTTCCACTTTTAAGCGTCAGCAGGTATGTCAAGATTGAGGCTTATTGCTCCTCTTGCCATTTTTTGAGGTGGCTCTGGATAAAGTCTACGATCATGGCCTGTTGCTCCTGCCCTTTGCCGGTAATCTCCATCGGTTTGCCAAAGGCAAAGTGAACGGTGCGTGAGGGGATGATCGGGCCGAAATCTTTAACCAGCTTTCCTGCTGACCAGGCCCAGGTCAGTAAGGCGACGGGTATAACCAGGGCCCCGGTTCTTTGAGCAAGCTTGATACCGATGCTGTTAAATTTCTTGGGGTCGAAGTCAACCGTGCGCGTGTGTTGGGGAAAGATTATCAGATTGCGCCCCTGCTCGAGGCGTTTGGCCCCTTCTTCCATGACGACCTTGAGGTCATCGCGAGGATTGACCCGGTCGACCACCACCGGATTCCTGGACTGTACAACATTACCGAAGACCGGATATTCAACCAGACTCCGCTTGATAACATAGTCGAGATCACGGCTGTGCGGCATGATCAGAGACGGCAGCACAAAGGTCTCGAGTGTGCTCATGTGGTTGCCGATGAAAATGATGGGGCGATCGATGTCCTGGATATGCTCAATACCGGTAACTTCGAAGTGGCAGCCGGTTTTCTCCAAAGCTTCGACGGTGGCTACGCTGCTGTTATGCCAGTCAACAGAGTCGTAATTGCCCCGTTTGGCTGCTGAACTCGCCTTGTATACGATTGAAATAGCCCTGACGTAGAAAGAGAGGGTTGGCAACAATTTGCTCAGAAAGCCTATCTTGCGTTCGGGGGAGCGATATTCTGTCCCTTGGTAAAACCCCTTGATCTTGTCCATGATGCCTTCTTTTTCAGTTGCAAGAGTCCGGTCTGCGAAATCGGAAAATGATCAGTGCGATCGTCATGCTTAGCCCGGCGCAGAGAAAGAGGACGTTGAGTCCAAACCAATCGCCAATATAGCCCAATATCAATGATCCTGCAAAGATTCCCGCATCAATACCGCCGGTAAAAATTCCTGTGGCTTTGCCGCGGATTGAAGTACTCTCGTCACGTACAGCCATGGTGTTGAGAAGGGGGAACAGCAGGCCATGGCCGATTCCGGACAGGACTCCTGCAATGCAGAGTACCGCTTGGCTGTAGGCCAAGGGTAACAGGAAGAGTCCGACCATGTAGAGAAGGATACTGCACGGAAGAATGCGGTTTTCCCCGAATTTTCCAGAGAGCCAGCCGTTGATGAAGCGTATTGCGATCGCTCCACCCGAATAACAGAAAAAATAGAAGGAGATATATCCGAGGTTCCGTTCTTCTGCCAGGGGCGCAACGAAGTTTCCTGATCCCGCAAGGCCGACTCCGAACAGCAGAGAGAGGAGAGCTACAACGATAAACTTCTCCCGTCTGAAGAGACCGAAGAAGGTGGTGGGGTCGCTTTCTTTCCCTTCTGTAGGGGCGCTCTCTTTAAGTGGTTGATGAATGATCAGGGAGATGCCAGACAGAATGCCAGCCACAATAAAGAGACCAGCAAACCCGAAATGTTCAAGCATGGTTTCCGCGAAGATCGGGCCTATGGCAATGCCGACCAGACCGGAGATGCCGAACATGCCGATGCCCTCGTTAAGCCGATCTCGAGGCAGTATGTCAGCCATAAAGGTGAACACGGACGTAAAGCAGATTGCCAGTCCGATACCATGCAAGGCTCTCAAGAGCAAAAAAGGCAGGTAGGTCGAGCCAAGAGGGTCTTGAATGGCCAGATACAAGAAGGGCGAGACGACCATGACGATGCTGCCCAGGGTGTAGCTGCGCTTGCGACCTATGCGGTCGATCATCTCCGCGACCCAGGGGCGACTGATTGCCGAGGCCAGGGCAAAAATACCCATGACCACGCCAATGTCACCCTGGTTGCCCCCGAGTTCGAGAATGTAGAGCGGTAAGAGAAAAAAGGCGCTGAAGCTGGCTGTATGGCAGAGGTTGGCCAGTGCCATGGCCCAGAATGCGGGAGTGTAGAGCATCGTAGTCTATTCGTTTCCTGTTGATTTGGCGATTATTCTGACTTGCGATCTCTGGAGAGTCAAGGGCAATCAAGGTCAATGAGTTGTCTTATTTTCACCTGTTGAATGATACGGAAAACGCGCTAGGATTGTTGAAAGTCAAAAACATTATTAATCAATTGTAAATATAGGAGTTGCTATGAAAGAGGCGTTGCAAAAGGGCCTGACGTTTGCCCACAGTTATAAAGTTCCAAATGACAAAACCGTACCCTACGTCTTTCAAGAATCAGATCTTTTCCAGTCCATGCCGCCGGTTTTTGCCACAGCTTTCATGGTCGGTCTTATGGAGTGGGCCTGCATGGAAGCATTGCGACCCTATATGAATGAAGGCGAGATCAGCCTTGGTACAAATATCAGTGTGACTCATGTCTCAGCAACACCTCCCGGGATGGAGGTCACAGTCGAAGTGACCCTGCTGGAAGTCGAAGGCGCGAGGACCCGTTGGGCGATTGTTGCCAAAGACGAAAAAGACCTGATCGGGGAAGGAACGCACGAGAGGTTTTCTATCGATGGGGAAAAGTTTGGAGGAATTGTTGCGAAAAAGGCTTCTGGTTCAAGTTGAGAGAGAGGCCTCGCTGACAAAAAGGAAAAGCTTGGAACCTTCAGCACGCGACTCGCAGGCCCAAGGTTTTCGTTGCTGTTTTGAATGAGTGAGCCGAAGCTTTGTTGCTGTCTTTGTCGAAGGCAGAACCCGTTATACGCAGGGGCCAACGGGCACATTCCCAACCAGAAATTCCTTGTCAACAATCTCTTTTAGATAGTTCTTCTGATCAATGACCCTGGTCACAACATTTCCTTCACCAAGAACAATCAGCGACCTCTCAAACCCTTGCCCCCAGTTGCTGTCTGCGAGGTCGGGTTCGAAGCAGACGATCGTGCTGATCCCCGCTTGTACGATGGCTTTGGCACATTCGATACAGGGATACCAGGGGATGTAAAGGGTGCAGTGTTTGGTTGAGACGCCGAGCATCGCCGCGTT
>SBFN01000164.1 GCA_006226895.1 Deltaproteobacteria bacterium
GATGTATTGCAATTATTTTAAGGAGTTGACGGGGTGAACAACAATGCAGTCCTGATTTTATTCCAAAAATTCCACCGTGAATTCTGCTTACTCTTATTGGTCCTGTTCGGTCTTGCCTGTGGTCAACTGGCAGCAACTCTGACCGGTGTTCTGTTGCGGCCAAAGAGTGTGGCCGAGTCAACCAGTCAGGCCGGAGCAGCAATCGCAAGGACAGAGTTCTCAAGCCACGACCTCGCCCAGATTCTGCAAAAGAATATATTTGACCCTTCTGCACGAAGTACCAGCCCTACGACTCTTAAAGCCATCACCCCTGTTAGAAACAATAAAAAAACGACCCGCGGCGATCTGACCATGATAGGCACCTTGGTGGCCGGAGACGACTCAAGCGTATTACTGGAAATCAGCAAAAAAATTCAGTTATTTCATCTCGGCGAAGAGCTTCCTGATGGAGGCGTAATCGAGGAAATCCAGCGTAACAAGGTGATCGTCCGCAATCGCGACGAGTCCACAACTGAACTGGTCCTCCACGATGAAGAACGCAAGCCCACCGGGAATAGAGCAAAAGCAGCGACCAGGGTTGGAATTCGGAGTGCCGGAGAGAACCGCTGGACAGTTTCGCGTGAGACTGCTGATGCGGCGCGGACGAATATCGCCGAGCAGTTACGTCTGGCCCAGATGGAACCCAGGATCGTCAATGGACAAACGAACGGGTTTCTGGTCAGGAAACTTTACACCAGATCGTTGCTCACACAGATGGGGATCCAACGTGGCGACGTGATTCTGAGGGTTAACAATATGAGGCTCGACAGCCCTGAGAAAGCTTTGCAAATTCTTCAACAGCTCAGGGAGGCACGACAGCTAACCGTCAATCTGGAACGTAATGACAAACCTATGACATTTGCATATGAGATCAACTAGGAGGACCCCTTGGTGAAAACCATAACCAGCAATCGATTGCTAGCGACACAGTTCATCATCGGTATCTTGATGTTCTTTCTGCTTTTGCCGGTGCCAGGAGCTGTTCAGGCAGAGGGTCAGGTGACACTTGACTTCAGAGACGTCGAACTGAGTGACCTGGTGCAGACAGTCAGTGAACTGACTGGCAAGAATTTCCTTTATGATGACCGTGTTAAGGGCAAGGTCACCATCGTCTCTCCGGACAGTATGAGCCTTGAAGAAGCTTATCAGCTCTTCCTCTCGGTTCTCTATGTCAAAGGCTTCACCATCGTTCCCTCGGGCAAGGTCAACAAAATAGTACCAATAAAGGGGGCCAAAAGTGAAAACCTGCCGACAGTGGTTGGTGGCAAACGACAGAATTCAGACCAATTCGTTACCCGGCTGGTGAGGTTGCAGCATCTCGACGCAGCCACGATTGCCAACAGCATATTAGGCCCTCTGGTCCCGGCGGCAGGCAACCTCCTCGCTTACCCGCCAACAAATACCCTGATCATAACTGACAGCGGCGCAAACATTGATCGCTTGATGCGCATCATCCGTGAACTTGACATCCCTGGTTCTGCCAGCGTTCTAGAAGTTATTCCTCTGTTCAATGCCGATTCTGAAGAAGTCGCTAAAATCTGCGCCGAAATCATTAACCAGCCAGGGGCAACGCGGGCCCGTCGTGTCCGTAAAGATGCCACACCAGCTGCACAAGAAGACGTCAGCAAGATCATTTCCTACAAACGGACCAACTCCTTGATTGTCATGACCAACCCTGACGACTTGGCCCTGATTAAGGGACTGATTAGCCGCATGGATCAGGATTCGGACAGCAAGCGTTCCAACATCAACCTCTACTATCTGGAGAACGCTGACGCAGAAACACTGGCGGCAACTCTCAACGAAATTCTCACTGGTATCAAGGCTCAGACACGGAACGCCGGCAAAGACCGTGACAATAAAGGCCCTCTCTCTTCAGCTCCTTTGACAATTACTGCCGACAAACCAACCAATTCATTAATTATCAATGCCCGCCCTGAAGACTACGCCACTCTGCAGGAGATCATCAAAAAACTCGATATCAAGCGAAAACAGGTGTATGTCGAAGCTCTGATCCTGGAACTTTCCATGGACGCCACCCAGCGTCTGGGTGTTTCTCTGCAGGGGGCGGCGAGCTATGACGACGATGGACTGATTTTCGGCAGCAGTAATCAGAACACCGGACCGCTCGGTCTCGGTGATGGTCTGGATGACGGTGGCACCGGCGGTGTGCCCTCACTGCTGACCCGTGCGGTGGACGGCTTGCTGGCAGGTGGTTTTTTTAATCCAATCACAGTGACCGGCCCGAACGGCAACGAAATTACAGTACCGACATTATCGGTGCTGATCGACATCTCCAAAACAGACAGCGACGTCAATATTCTTTCTGCACCCCGGCTGCTTACATCCGACAACGAAGAGGCGGAAATCATCGTCGGTGCAAACGTACCAATCATTACTGGACGCCTGACCGACACTGGCAGTGATGGCCTGGCCCAAAGTGTCTCTGTAGAACGCCAGGATGTTGCCTTGGTCCTGCGTTTCACCCCGCAAGTGACCGAAGGAGATCTGGTGCGTTTAAGCGTTTATCAAGAGTTAACCGACATTGTTCCTGCAACGGCCGGGTTGACTGCAAGCGTCGGTGACCCCAATGAGGTCGGCCCGACGTTTACCAAGCGTGTGCTGCGCAACACGGTTCTGGCCGAAAATGGCAAGACCGTGGTCTTGGGTGGTCTGATTGATACGAGTGTCACCGAATCAGTGACCAAGGTGCCTCTTCTCGGCGACATACCCCTGCTCGGATGGCTCTTCCGTCGGACCTCCACAACCGAGGAAAAGACCAATCTGCTGGTCTTTATCAACCCGACGATCATCAAAGATACTGGCGACCTGGCCCGGATCACCGGCCGCAACCGTCAAGCCGCCAGCGGGTTCCTTGACGATAAAGTGATCGACGCCCTACCAGAGAATTTTTTCGGTGAGCTAGGCAACTCTCCTGAGCCAGAGGCACCGGGAGTAAAGACTGCTACTGACACGGACGATACGATCCAGACCGCACCGGTAGAGAGCGCCTCAGGCGAAAGCAGCAACTGGGCAACTCCGCCGCCACGGCGGGTTTCAGAATAAAAATCAGGCAAGGTATAGATGAAGACCTGGCGATTGATCGGTGACATATTCGTTGAAGATTTCAACGTTTCACAAGAGCATGTCGATGCGGCATTGGCTGAGCAGAAAGAAACGTCAAAGCGCCTCGGCGAGCTCCTGCAAAGCCGGCAGTTTATAGACTCAGCTCTCCTGGCACGTTCACTGGCAGTGCAGTATGAACTGACTTTTATAGATCCCATCCCCGACGAAACTACTGCTGACGACCTGCTTGCCCTGATCCCGATCAACTTTGCCAAGCAATACCTTATTTTCCCTCTCGGTCGCAACGACTCCCAACTGCAGGTAGCCATCTTCGATCCAACTGACAGCCGTCCGCTGAATGACCTGGCGACCTTGACCGGGGCGATGATTGAGCCATGCCTTGCCACCCCGGAAGAGATTTTGCGCGCGATCAACCGGGTTTATGAAAAACATGCTGGAGGAACCAATGAGGTCATCGAAGAGATTGAGGATCGTGACAACAGCGATCTGGACACCCCTTTCGAGCCGCGCGACCTGCTGGACACTTCAGACGAAGCACCGATCATACGTTTCGTCAACAGCCTGATCACCCAAGGCTTCAAAGAACGCGCAAGCGACATCCATATCGAACCTTTTGAACAGGAGCTGATCGTCCGCTACCGGATTGACGGTATCCTCTATGAGGTGCACAAGCCACCACTGAAGGCCCACGCCGGGATCGTCTCGCGCATCAAGATCCTCGCCCAACTCGATATCGCAGAAAAAAGACTCCCCCAGGACGGCCGTTTCCGTGTGCGCATGGCGGGGCGTGACATGGACCTTCGCGTTTCGACCCTGCCTACTGCTTACGGTGAGCGTGTCGTCCTGCGCCTGCTTGACAAGTCGGCCAGCATCCTCAGTCTTGAGGAAATCGGCCTGGAGACTTCTCTCCTCAAGCCTTTTGAAGCAATGATCAACAAGAATCACGGGGTTTTTCTCGTCACCGGCCCAACCGGTTCAGGCAAAACGACCACGCTCTACGCTGCTCTGACGCGACTGAATAATCGTGAAAAAAACATTATTACCGTAGAAGACCCGATCGAGTACCAGCTGCCGGGTGTCGGTCAGATTCAGGTTAATCCGAAGATCGACCTGACTTTCGCCAATGGCCTGAGATCGATCCTGCGCCAGGATCCGGACATCATCATGGTCGGCGAGATTCGGGATCGCGAGACCGCCGAGATTGCCGTGCAGTCAGCGTTGACCGGCCACATGGTTTTTTCCACGCTACACACCAACGATGCGGCCGGAGCCTTGACGCGCCTGGTGGAGATGGGCATTGAACCCTTCCTGGCCGCATCCAGCATTGTCGGTATATTCGCCCAGCGCCTGGTGCGGACCATCTGCCCACACTGCAAAGAAACAGACCAGCCTCCGGAAGAGTTGCTTCGCGAGATTTCCAAAGAGTGCTCTCTCCCTCCCGGCTCAACCTTCTACCGCGGAGCAGGTTGTGAAAAATGCATGCAGATAGGCTATTGGGGAAGAACAGGCATTTATGAACTGTTGAAGGTTGATGACGACATTCGCGAGCTGCTTTTGCAGGATAAGGACGCGGCCACGATAAAAAAGGCGGCTGTTAAGTCAGGAATGCAATCTCTGCGTTCTGCAGGACTATCCACAGCGTTGCAAGGCATCACGACACTCGACGAAATCATGCGAGTCACCCAGGAGGAGGTTTAGGTGCCCCTGTTCGAATACACCGGACTTGACAGCCAGGGACGCAAAGTCTCCGGACGGATCGACGGCACCGGTCGCAAGCTGGTGACGCAGCAGTTGCGTGAACAGGGCATATTCCCGACAGAACTATACGAAGGCACGACCCCACAGAGGAACCGTCGTTGGGCCGACCTGTTGGTCAGAATGCAGCGGTCAACCGCAGAGCTTTCCTCCGCAACGCGTCAACTGGCAACTCTGCTCAGCGCCGGACTCTCCCTGGACTCTGCGCTCGGTACCGTCGCAGAGCAAACCGACCAGCCTCTAACCGCCCGGGTTCTTGCCGATGTTCGCGAAGAAGTCATTCAGGGCAACCCATTGCACCAGGGGTTGGCAAAGCATCGCGCGGTCTTCCCTGACCTTTACATCAATATGATTCAGGTCGGCGAGAATAGCGGAACGCTCGATGAGGCCTTGCATCGACTCGCCGATTTTCTTGAAAACCAGGCACGTACCCGTTCTCGGATACAAGCGGCGCTCGCTTATCCTTTGCTGATGTCACTGGTTGGCAGCGGCGTACTGGCCTTCCTCTTCGTATTCGTTGTACCGAAAATCACTCGTATGCTTCAGGAAATGGAAATGGTTCTACCCTGGCCAACTCTGCTGCTGATCAACCTGGTCGATCTCTTAGCTGACTGGTGGTGGTTGCTGGCCGCCGGTCTGGCGATCATCATTACTCTGCTACAGCGTTATCGAAGCACCGAAGCGGGCCGTTTACGCACCGACCAGTTTCTCCTTAAAGCGCCCCTTTTCGGTCGATTGTTACTCCTCATTTCTACCGCCCGGTTTGCGAGGACTCTTGGCACGCTCTTACAGAGCGGCGTGCCCTTGCTCAAGGCTCTGGAGATTGCACGCAACCTGCTCACCAACCACGTCCTCAGTCGAGCCGTAGCGACAGCAATACAACGTGTTCAGGAAGGCGGTAGTCTGGCAGCGGCTATGCGCGAGACAGCTGTTTTCCCGCCGATGCTGGCCCAGGTGACTGCTGCAGGCGAGAAGAGTGGAAAACTGGAGGAGATGCTCTTTCGCGTCGCCGACACTTATGAGCATCAAACAGATCTGTCAATGACCAGTATGCTTTCACTGCTGGAACCCCTCATGATTCTGTTCATGGGCGTTGTTGTCGGTTTCGCTGTACTGGCGATTCTGCTGCCAATTTTCCAGGCCAGCCAGGGATTTGGTTAGCAAGAACATATCATTTCAAGACTCAGTTAACAGTTAAAGGAGTTTCTCACATGTCAGCTGATAATAACTGTTCCTGCAGAGGTTTTACCCTGATCGAGATCATGGTTGTTGTGGTCATCCTCGGCATTCTGGCGGCAGTCGTCGTACCGCGTTTTTTAAGCCGCCCGGATGAAGCTAAAGTGACTAAGACCAAAGTAGACATGAAAAGTATCGAAGAGGCTCTCGGCATGTTCAAGCTCGACAATGGTTTCTTTCCATCCACCGAACAAGGGCTTAAAGCCTTGGTCAAAAAGCCTGAGACAGGGCGCATTCCGGGCAAGTTCTCAGCAGACGGGTATCTGAAAAAAGTTCCGAATGACCCCTGGGGGAGCGTTTATCTTTATATCTCACCGGGAGTTCACAGCCGCGACTTCGACCTGATCAGCTACGGTGC
>SBFN01000175.1 GCA_006226895.1 Deltaproteobacteria bacterium
ACACTCGACACCGACACTTCACCGCCCTGGTCGAGCACGGCACGCCCGACAGCAGCAATATCGTCATAATCGGAGACCGCTGCAGCGACGAGGCCAACTCTGCCGACCTCATCACCTGTGCCGAGAATCTCCTTGCGCAGCTGCTCCGTTGAATGCTCCCGAAACGGTCGATAAATAAAACCGGCGGCACAAAAACGGCAGGCCTTGGGACATCCGCGTGAAACTTCGACCAGGCGCATACTGCCGAATTCCGTGTCCGGGGTTGCTACACAGGTCATACTCTGGCTGTCATCCAGGTTCGCCTGCCACTGGCGAGCGACCTGTTCCGGCAGCCCTTTTAACGGCATCATTGATTTGAGTTCACCGCTCTCTAGGTAGCGAACGTCGTAGCCACCCGGCTGATAAATCCCCGCCTGTTGTGAAATTCGGATCGAGGAGTTCGCTACGAGCCAACGTCTCAGGATCAAGTATTTGCTTCAGGAGTTGTGGCAGGGTCACCTCAGCCTCGCCAACCACGAAGAGGTCCATAATTTCTGCCAGCGGTTCGGGATTGAGAAATGCACAAACGCCGCCACAGATGATCAGTGGATGACGCTCGGTGCGCTCCTCGCGCCAGAACGGCAAACGGCCGAACTCGAAGATCGTTGGCAGGTTGAGGTAATCATTTTCAAACGAGATTGAAAAGGCAATCAGATCAAAATCGGAGAGCGAGCGCCGGGATTCAATCGATACAAGGGGAAAACCGGTACGGCGATGCTCTTCGATATCTTCAGAATCAGGGAGAAAGAAGCGTTCACAGAGTGTATCGTCACGATCGTTAAGCATTCGGTAGACTGTCTGCAACCCCAGGTTGCTCATTCCCTGGTGGTAAGTATTCGGATAGACCAGGGCAACAGCCAGACGCCCACCCCAAGGGTTGGCTTTTCCGCCAGTTTCCTGCTCATGACGCTGACGATATTTTTCAATCAGGTGACGTGACATCAACCACATTCTACGGTGAAGGGGAACAAGATATCAATCTTCAACTGAGGGTCAGAAGAATACGGGAGGAGAAAAATGAGAAAACCAGGCAAGGGCTATGCTTTGCCTTGCAGGAGTTCCGGCATAAAGGACTGCACGGCGTCAACAACATCAGCAACCGTCACGCGATCCATGCATCGGTGATCAATCGGACATTCCCTGAGCATACAGGGTGAACATTCGACCTGGTGACGAACGATGCGGTAGCTTTCACTGAAAGGTGAGGTTGTAGTGTGGTTCGTAGAGCCGAAGATCGCAACGATCGGCACATTGAAGCCAGCAGCGATATGCATCGGGCCGGAGTCGTTGGTGACCATCAGTGAAGCAACGTCGATCAGGGCCATCATCTGTCTGACCGAAGTTTTGCCAACAAAATTATGCACCGGAGCCTGTATAGCTGCGGCGATATCTTTGCCGATCTCGACTTCACCTGGACCACCGATCAAAACCACATGCATGCCGTACTCTCTGGCAAGAAAATCACCGACGGCTGCAAAACGTTCGGGGTACCAGCGTTTTGCCGAGCCATAAGCGGCTCCGGGGTTGATAGTGACGACGGGGCCTTCGGGTAGCTGCTCTTTCACCCAGGCACGTTCGCTATCCAGAAGGGAAAGAGTTTGCCGCTTCTCTTCAGCCTTGATGCCATAGTGATTAACGATACGCAGAAAAGCATCGGTCTGGTGAATCGCCTTCTCTGCTTCGCCAAAGGGCACCGGGTGAGTCAAAAAGATACGGCGGCCATCCGTGGTAAAACCAAGACGTCGGGGAATTCCGGCCAGAAAAGCCATAATCCCGGCTTCGATGGCATATTGAAAGAGAATTGCACAGTCGAATTTACGGCGGCGCAAATCGGCCGCAAAACGCAACATGCCAAGGACACCGGCATGCTCAGCGCGTTTATTATAGACGATGACTTCGTCACAGCCGGGATGATTCTCCAGCAACTGGGCCACCAGGGGATTGGCTACGACAGCGATATGGGCTTCAGGATAGGTTTGCCTGACAGCCATCATGGCCGGAACGGTCATAACGGCATCGCCGAGCCAATTGGCCGAGCGGATCATGATGCGTTGGATTTTATTGGCGTCGAGTTTTTTCAAGAGACATGGATTCAGTCTAGGGGAAGAGCCTCGTCGATCAGCATGACCGGAATGCCGTCACGGACCGGGTAAGCCAGTTTACAGGCATGGCAGTAGAGCTTGTCATGGTTGTCATTGGGCACAATTTCACCTTTGCATTGCGGGCAGGCCAGTATTTCAAGCAGATCGTTGGATAAAGTCATCAGTTTTCTCCAGGTTGATATTCACATCTTCTACAGTAAGCCACATGGCAAGTCAAACGCAAAGCAGCTATTTTTAATCTGGCACAACGTAAGAATTCCAAGCCAACCAATTAAAACTAAACCAGGTTCTTAACGCGAAAGCGCAAAGAGGAACAATGGAAAATTGGACATTATGCAAATCATCCAGACCTGCCCTTTTGCTTTTTTACGCCTTTGCAATAAACCTGTTTTAGGTTATAGAGCAAAAAAAGGGCCGCACAAGGCGGCCCAACGTAGTTGAGGGAGTTGCATTACAGGCAAGCGCAGAGTTACGAGCAAACCGATATGACGCCGGGCGGAGAACCGGCACGGCCGCTCACCCTTTGACAAGCACGAAATTAAATTTCAGCAATTGGCCATCGGGGTCTTTAACGTCAACCCGTCAGGTAAATGTATTTATCCTCAGTCGACCCGCTTTCGCAGGAACGTCGGGATATCATACTCCTCTTCTTCATTGTAGGATCCGATACGCATACTGGCGCGCGGCTTATCCTGTTGCTCTCTACGGATGAACGCCGGGATATCACGGTCAATCTTGGTTGGCGTCTGTACATTCGGGCGACCCAGCTCAGTGCTAGGCCGTTTGCCGGTATCGAAGGAGCAACCGAAGCCAGTAGCAATCGCAGTCACCTGGATGGTTTCACCCATATCCTCGTTAACGACCAGGCCGATAAAGATATTGGCGTCTTCGTGAACTTTTTCGTGAATGATATTGGCCACTTCCTCGTAATCAGCCATGGTCATGCTGGAAGAACCTGTGACATTGACCAACACTCCCTTGGCGCCTGAGATGTCAATCTCTTCGAGCAACGGACTGCTGATCGCCTGCTGAGCGGCTTCGCAGGCACGGTTTTCACCTGAGGCAGTACCGATACCCATCATGGCCATGCCGCGCTCGCTCATCGCCGACTGCACATCCGCGAAGTCGACGTTTATCATACCGTGAGTAGTAATCAGATCGGAGATTCCCTGTACGGCCTGACGCAGCACATCATCAGCTGGTTTAAAGGCATCGAGGATGCCCATCTGCTTACCGGCAAGACCACTTAAACGATCGTTGGGAATCAGGATCAGAGAATCAACGATCTGCTTGAGTTCTTCGACACCCTGTACCGCCTTGCCCATGCGCTGCTTGCCTTCGAAAGCAAAGGGTTTGGTAACAACAGCGACCGTTAACGCACCCAACTCCTTGGCAACTTCAGCGATAACCGGAGCTGCGCCGGTCCCGGTTCCACCACCTAAACCTGCGGCGATAAAGACCATATCAGCCCCTGTCAGCAACTCGGCAATTCGTGCACGATCTTCCTCGGCGGCCTCACGACCGACTTCAGGGTTAGCGCCGGCGCCAAGGCCCTTGGTCAGCTTCGGACCTATCTGCACACGCATGGAAGAGAGGTTGGCCCGCAATGCCTGGGCATCGGTATTGGCAACCATGAACTCCACACCATCAATCTGGGCAGCAATCATCGTATTGACCGCATTACTACCGCCACCTCCAACACCAACGACCTTAATCTTGGCTACCTGGTCTACACTTTCGTCAAATTCAAACATAATGACTCCCTCCGCCATTGTTGTGATCGTCACCTCTCCATGGCAACAATCTGTTTATCTTACAGGCTTATATTGCTTAGCTAACTTTTAGAAAAATTCTCCGAACCACTCTTTCATCCGCCGTGTGACACGATCGAAGAGGTTTTCATCTCCGATCACGAAATTACGGGTCTGCATATTGCGGCTGCCATACTTCACCAGGCCAACGCCGGTAGCGTAAATTGGTGAATTGACAACATCGGTCAGGCCGCCAATTCCGGTCGGCTGGCCGCGGCGTACCGGCAGATCAAAAATCTGCTCGGCAATCTCCGGCATACCGGGAAGAATCGCTGAGCCACCGGTGATCACGACACCGGAAGCGATCAGATCCTCATAACCGCTCTTGATGATCTCCCTGTTGACCAGGGTAAAGATCTCCTCAACCCTTGGCTCGAGGATCTCCGCGAGCAACTGCCGTGAAAGGACCCTTGGCTCTCGTCCACCCACCGAGGGGACTTCAATCGTTTCATCCTTGCCAACCATTGAGGAGAGGCAACAGCCCGAAGATTGCTTGATCTTCTCCGCCTCTGCCGTCGGCGTTCTCAGGCCCACAGCAATGTCATTGGTCAGATGATTACCACCAAGGGAGAGCACCGAGGTGTGCTTGATTGCGCCATCAATAAAGATCGCGATATCCGTCGTGCCACCACCGATATCGACAAGAGCCACACCGAGGTCTTTTTCATCAGGCGTCAGAACAGCTTCAGAGGATGCCAGCTGCTCGAGGACGATATCGCCGACATCGACGCCCGCCTTGTTGCAGCTCTTGATGATATTCTGAGCGCTTGCGACGGCGCCAGTGACGATATGGACCCTGGCCTCAAGACGCACGCCGCTCATGCCGAGAGGCTCCTTGATACCGTCCTGATCATCAATAATGAACTCCTGGGGCAGGATGTGAATCACTTCCCGGTCCATCGGTATCGCCAGGGCTTTGGCAGCATCGATAACACGCCGCACATCTTCGTTGCTGACTTCACGGTTTTTGATGGCAATCACACCCTGGGAGTTGATGCCCTTAATATGACCACCGGCAATTCCTGCGAACACCGACTTAATCTCACAACCAGCCATCAGCTCAGCCTCTTGCAACGCCTTGCGGATCGCGTTGACTGTACTCTCGATGTTGATGACCACGCCCTTGCGCAGGCCACTTGAAGGACTGGTGCCGATACCAACGATATCGAGCCCCTCATCAGTTATCGCGCCAACGATGGCACAAATCTTGGTGGTACCAATGTCCAGGCCGACTACCAGGTTTTCACGTTTGTTATTCATTTTCCTCCCCTTCCCATTCCCTAAAGCTAACTTCTGCTGACCGTACGTTTCACATCCAACTTCACGATAACGCGGTCGGTCACGTTTAAATCAATATACTTAAGAGCCATCAACCTGGGCTCCAGATCGTCATAAATACTTTCCAGTCGATTCAACTTGGTTTCAAAACCCTGCTTACCCATACGCACTGGCACTCCACCGATGCGGGTATGCATAACGAGGCCTTCCTGCTCTTCAAAATGGATTTCCGAGATATCATCGAGGTTGAAGAGTGTCCTGCTTTCAAGTACGTCCATAAGCTGCAGCGCCAGGTTCACAGAATCCTGGGTCTTATCCGGGTTATCGAGTAAGTATTGACGGTCAATCCCAGTGATCACCGGATAATCAAGCTCATCACCGGCATCAAGCATCTTGAAGACTTCACCAGCACGATCCACGTAGTAAAGATAATCAAGATCGATAATCGCCCGGGACTCCCGCTCAACCACCCGAATAACCACCTGATCGGGGAAGGAACGTTCGACTTCGGCCTTCGCGATCCAGGCATGTTCTTCGATCTTGCGTCCAATCATATGCAACTCGAGATCAAACAGGCTGTCACCAATCGCAATATCAGACGCATCGAGAATATCACCTTCACTCACTCTAACTTGATGCTCAACGCGAACCTGCTTCACTCCAAAATATCCTGACTCGAGTAGCATCTGGGCTGTAAGCAAGGCCCCGCTCGCAAGCAGAAAACCACTTCCGGAGGCAATACAGACCCGCAGCGTGCGATGGAACAACTTCTTCCAGTCGCGCGCCTGCTTCTCCTGCTTACGCCGGTTGGTTTTACATTTCTTCTGCTTATGAGACTTCAGGTCACGCATTAGTTATCCATTTACTTGTTCAATCCTGCGTCTTCCAGAATTTGCATCACCAGTTCATTGAAGGAGATACCTGCTTGCGCCGCCGCCTTAGGCAGCAGGCTGGTTGCTGTCATCCCTGGGATGGTGTTGACCTCCAGGCAAAAAAACTCGCGCTCTCGTACCATGAAATCAACTCTGGCCGCACCCCGGCAGGCCAGCGCCTTACAGGCCGCCAGGGAGGTTTCCTGCAGCCGGTTGTACAGCACAGCTTCCAGTGGTGCCGGCAAGAGGTACTCGGTGTTACCCGGTGTATATTTCGATTCGTAATCGTAAAATCCACTTTTCGGCACAATCTGAATAATCGGTAAGGACTCTTTATTCAGAATGCTGACGGTAATTTCATCCCCCTGAATGTAATCTTCGATCAGGACCAGGTCGTCGTGCTCCAGAGCCTCTTCCAAACCGGCATCAAGTTCCGCCCTGTCATGTACGATACTGATGCCGATGGTTGAACCTTCCCGGGCAGGCTTGACCACGAGTGGGAAGTGGCGACAACGCTTAAACAATTCGCTTCGATCATCACCGGAACGATAGGCAACAAACCCCGGGGTAGATATCTCGTGGTAGAGCAAAATCTGCTTGGTGATAACCTTGTCCATCACCATGCTCGAAGACATGACGCCACTTCCTGTGTAGGGAATCCGCATCATTTCCAGAAGACCCTGGACCGTACCGTCTTCACCGTAGCGTCCGTGTAGACAGATAAAAGCCACATCCGTTCCAACTTCACGCAACTGGGCGGGTAAATCGTGGCCGGCATCAATCGCGACCGCATTGCAACCATTCTTCAACAACGCACCTAACACGGCCTGCCCGGTTTTCAGTGAGATCTCTCGCTCAGCTGAAAGGCCTCCCATTAAAACTGCTATCTTTTTATTCTTCAGTTCAGTGCGATTCATCATCTCGTCACCCATGTTTTTACAAAATCTTTATCAGTTCAGCACCCACCTGCCAGACATTACCGGCACCGAGGGTAATCACTATGTCACCAGGTTGCAGAACCGCCTGTAAGTGCTCGACTGTGGCGATAACATCACCGGTATAGCAACAGGATTTGTGACCATGCTCACTGATCCCCTCGGCAAGTCTTTCTGCCGTCACCTCGGGACGAACATCTTCACCTGCGGCGTAGACATCCATCACTGCGACATGATCCGCCTGATAAAAGGCCGTCAGGAATTCATCAAAAAGCGACTCTGTGCGACTGTAACGATGGGGCTGAAAAACTGCGACCAGACGCCGATTCCAACCGCCACGGGCGGCACCGAGCGTGGCCTTGATTTCCACAGGATGATGACCGTAGTCATCCACTACCATAATTCCCTGTGCTTCACCTTTGATCTCGAACCTGCGCCCAACGCCGCCAAAATCCTGAAAACCTTCGGCGATTGCGGCAAAGGGCATGTCGAGCTCCATGGCCACGGCAACCGCAGCCAACGCATTGAGTACGTTATGACGGCCCGGCATACGGATGCTCAAACGACCGAGGGCTTCTCCCCTGTATTGAACCAGGAAACTGGTCCGATCGCCCTCATGCTCAATCTCGGACGCCATAAAATCCGCCTGCGAGGTCAAGCCGTATGTGACCAGGCGCTTTTTGACGTCAGGGATCATCCCTTGCAGGTTCTCATCATCCAAACAAAGAACGACCAGACCGTAGAAAGGCACCTTGTTGATAAAATCAACAAAGGTCGCGCGGATTTCATCAATGCCGCTGTAGAAATCGAGATGATCCTCATCAACATTGGTCACGACCGCGATCGTCGGCGATAACTTCAGGAAAGAACCATCCGACTCATCAGCTTCTGCGACCAGGAACTCGCCTTGCCCCAACTTGGCGTTGGAACCGATCGAATCCAGGCGACCGCCGATCACGACGGTCGGGTCGATGTTGCCATGCGAGAGCACCGTTGCCACCATGCTGGTCGTGGTCGTCTTGCCATGGGTTCCGGCAATCGCGATGCCGTACTTCATACGCATCAACTCCGCGAGCATTTCTGCCCTCGGGATGACAGGAATCTTGCGGCGGTTGGCTTCCTGAACTTCAGGATTCTGCAAATTCACAGCCGTCGATGTGACGACGACATCGACCTCATCAACATTCTCGGCGCGGTGACCATAAGCGATTGTCCCACCCAGACTCGCCAGACGGCGGGTAATATCGCTCTCTTTAAGGTCGGAACCTGTGACCTGGTAGCCAAGATTGATGAGAACCTCGGCAATCCCGCTCATACCGATGCCGCCGATGCCAACAAAATGTATTTTCTGAATCTTGCCGTACATGATTTTCCCTTCACATGGTTTCTGAGATAACAGCCCGGCATTCCTTCAGCAGCCTGGCTGCTGCGCCAGGTCTTGCCAGCCCTTTTGCTGCAGCCGACATCGACTTCAGGCTGGTACGATCATGCAACAGACCGCTGACCAGTTGCCCCAGACGTTCAGCAGTCAGATCTCTCTCTTCCAAGACCATGGCAGCACCCTTGGCTGCCAGGGCTTGAGCATTTCCAGATTGATGCCCGGCTGCTGCGTGCGGGTAAGGCACCAGAATTGCCGGACGACCACAGGCCGTCAGTTCGGCGAGAGTCGTGGCTCCGGCTCGACAGACTATCAACGTCGAGTTTGCGTACGCCTTGGCCATATCGTTGATGAAAGGCCTGACGTCAGCATTGGGCCAGTCATTTTCTTTATACCCGCGAACCGTTTCCTCATAATCGAGCTGTCCGGACTGGTGAACAATCTCCAACTTGTCCCGCCATTCGGACAGGTGCGTCAGAGCGGCCACGACCGCCCGGTTAATCGCTCGGGCCCCCTGGCTGCCACCGAACACGAGGAGACAGAGTTTCTCTTCCCGGAGACTCGGGCACTCCTCCATGGCTGAGCGAACCGGGTTGCCTGTTAACACTGTTGGGCTCCTGTGAAAGGCACGATCCGCCTCATCAAAAGAAAGGCAGACTCTTTTTGCCCAATGGCCCAGAAGCCTGTTTGCAAGACCTGGCCATGCATTCTGCTCATGCACCAGGTAGGGAATGCCGAGAGTTTTCGCCGCCAGGAGTGCCGGCACTGAAGCGTAGCCGCCAACACCAACAACGACGTCTGGATTGAACTCCCGCAGGATCTTGCGTGACTGAACAAAGCTCTTTGTCAGCTTGCCAAGGACTTTCAGCCGAGCGAGACCTCCAAGCCCTGCCCATCCGCTCATTTCAATGGTCTTCAAGTTCCAGCCCAGTTCCGGCAGCATGCGCGCCTCCAGACCTTTCTCGGTGCCGACGAAGAGTACTTCACCCTGCGGCTCTTCACTTTTAAGTTGTTCAGCCAGTGCGATCGCGGGGAAAAGATGTCCACCGGTGCCTCCACCGGCCAGCAACAATTTCATCGCAACTCTCCCGGGAGACTTCTGGAAACATTCAGCAATATGCCGATAGCTGCCAGCGTCGTTATCAGACTGGTACCGCCGTAAGAGAGGAAAGGCAGCGCCAGCCCCTTGGTTGGCACCATCCCCATAACAACCGCCATGTTGACAAAAGCCTGCATGCCGATCAACAGGGTAACCCCGAAGGCCAGGAAACAGCTGAACTCATTGGGAGCGTTGAGTGATGTCTTCAGACCTCTCAGGATCAGGAGCAGGAACATGGAGGCAATCACGATGACACCGATAAAACCGAGCTCTTCGCCAATTACGGAGAAGATAAAGTCGGTATGCGCTTCAGGCAGGTAGAAGAGCTTCTGCTTGCTCTCGCCAAGACCCTGACCGAAGGCCCCGCCGTTGCCGAAGGCGATCCAGCTCTGGATAATCTGGAAGCCGGTGTCACTCGGATCTTCCCAGGGGTTAAGAAACGCCATAATTCGACGACGACGATAATCAACGTTCATCACCATGAAGTACAAGAACGGCATTGCGATCAAGCCGATACCGGCGAGGTAACTTAAGCGGGTTCCCGCCACCAGCAACATGGCAACAGCTACAATCGCCAGGGTCAGTGCGCTGCCGAGATCAGGTTGGGCCAGCAACAGACCAATCAACACTGCGAGGACCAACACGTAAGGCAGAAAACCGATGCGGAAGCTCTTGACCTTGCTTTGTTTGCGGGCCAGTGAATGGGCCATAAAAAGGACCAGACCCAGTTTGACAAACTCCGCCGGCTGAAAAGTGAACCCGGCAACCTTGATCCAACGAGCCGCACCGCCAACTTTTTTACCGACTCCAGGAATCAAGACAGCAACCAGCAGGAGCGCACACAGGCCAAGGACCGGCCATGCAGCTTTACGCAAAAGATCCAAATTTACGCGCATCAGGAGAGCCATGGCGCCAAATCCGAGGAGGGCATAGGCTCCCTGTCGCTTAAGAAAATGCAGACTGTCGCTATACTCACGGACCGCCATGATTGACGAGGAAGAAAACACCATCACGACTCCGAGACAGGTCAGACAGACCGCCAGCACCAGAATCGAATGATCTGTCCCTTGCCTAATTTCCATTGCTGGCTTCCCCTGTACAACTCAAGGCGTGAAACTCGCGGGCGAATATCCGGCCACGCTCTGCAAAGCTTTTAAACATATCGAAACTGGAGCAGCCAGGTGAAAGAAGGACGGATCCACCAGGACTGCTCACTTGTGCCGCGATGCCAACGGATTCATGCATATCAGCGGCACGGTGAATTTTCGCCAGCCCATCAAAAGCGTGTGACATACGCTCCGCAGCAGCACCAATCAGGACAAGATGATCAACCTTGTCGCGAATTATCGGCACCAACGCAGACAAGTCGCCCTGTTTATCTTTTCCTCCGGCAATCAGAACTACCGGCTTTTCCAGGCCGGCCAGGCTTTTAACAACGCTGCCGATGTTGGTGCCTTTGGAATCGTCATACCAGCTGGCCCCATTGAGTTGACCGAGAAACTCCATCCGATGAGCAAGACCGCTAAAGTTCCTGGCAGCTCTCCAGGCGATCTCAGCCGGACATCCTTCGATCAGTAGAGGAATCAGCGCAGCCATAACGTTTTCCTGATTGTGCTGACCTCGGAGCTTCAATTCATTTGCGGCAAAGATGATCTCAGAACCTTGCCAGCGCCAGATGATTTTGTCGTCACTCAGGCTCATGCCTGACTCCAGGACAGTCTGACTGCTGAAGCAGACCTTATTCGCTGCCGTTGCCGACGCGGCCAGCATCACCTGGGGATCATCAGCATTCAGAATCGCTATATCATCTTCACCCAGGTTTTCAAAAATTCTCGCCTTTGCCGCCACGTAACTTGCCATATCCGGGTAACGATCGAGGTGATCTTCCGAAATATTTAACAGCATGGCGTATCCTGGGTGAAAGTCTTCAATGGTTTCCAATTGGAATGAGGACAATTCCACGACCTGCCATTGGTAATCATGACCCACTGCATCGATCAGCGGTGTCCCGAGGTTGCCGCCAACAAAAGCACTCTCACCCCACGCCTTGAGCATTTCACCGACCAGCGTCGTCACTGTGGACTTACCATTGGTTCCGGTGATGGCGATCATGGTCCCGGTTAACTGATGCCAGGCAATTTCTACCTCACCAAGGATCGGGATGCCATTTTGCCGACAAAGATCGAGGACCGGAATATCAAGTGGCACACCAGGGCTTGTCACAATCAGATCAGACGTTGTGAAAAGTTCCGGAGTATGGCCACCGAGATCCATCCTCACGCCAGCCTTTTTCAGTTCATCCAGATTATCCAGAAGTTCGGCACTACGATTATCTGACAAGACGGCCCTGGCCCCTTGAGCCAGGAAAAACTTCGCCAGGCTCCGCCCGGTTGAACCGGCGCCGATAATGGTAATTTTCTTATCCCGATAATCTCTTGTCATGACAGACAATACCTATCTCAACTTCAGCGTTGAGAGTCCGATCAGGGCCAGAATGATACTGATAATCCAGAATCGCACGATAATCTTCGGCTCCGGCCAACCCTTCAGTTCGAAATGATGGTGGATCGGAGCCATACGGAAAATTCGTTTACCGTAGAGGCGGAAAGATGCGACCTGTACAATAACCGAGAGCGCTTCCATAACAAAAATCCCACCCACAATCACGAGCACAATCTCCTGCTTGGTGATCACAGCAATCGTTCCTATGGCACCGCCAAGAGATAAACTTCCAACATCCCCCATAAAGACCTGCGCCGGATATGTATTGAACCAGAGGAAACCAAGCCCGGCACCGATCATGGACCCACAGAGCACTGAAAGCTCACCCGCCCCCGTTACGCCAGTTATCTGCAAATAATTAGACAGAGTTGCATGACCTGCGACATAAGCGAAGAGCAGGTAGGTCCCCGCTGCGATGATAACCGGCCCGATGGCCAGACCATCGAGGCCATCAGTCAGGTTGACAGCATTGCTGGCGCCAATAATCACCAACATGGCAAAGGGTACGTAAAGCCAACCAAGATCGGGATTGAAGCCTTTGAAGAAGGGAAAGGCCAGGGTGGTCTGGAATCCCGGGTAGGTCATCAGGACCGACCCAACGCCAAAGGCGATCAACATCTGCCAGAACATTTTCTTGCGCGGCGAGAGCCCGTCGCTATTCTTCAACCGTACTTTCAACAAGTCATCGACGAAACCTATGATGCCATAACCGACCGTGACCAGCAGCGTCAACCACACGTAGAGATTGGTTAAATCCGCCCAGAGCAGGGTCGGCAGCACGATCGCAAAAAGAATCAGTGCGCCGCCCATGGTCGGCGTCCCTTCCTTCTTGAAGTGCGATTCCGGGCCCAGCTTTCTAATGCTTTGGCCCATTTGCAGCGCCGAAAGCTTCTCGATAAGCCAGGGGCCCAGGAGAAAGCTGATGACCAGTGCCGTGATCGCGGCATAAATTGTCCGGAAAGTGATAAACCGGAAAACATAAAAAACCGAGAACTCTGTATGTAGTGGATAGAGCAGGTGATAAAGCACGTCTTATCCTCTTCCGTTGCCGTTTACAGCCGTTGTTTGACGAGCGATACGCAATGCGTCAATCACCTTTTCCATGCGCATGCCCCGAGACCCCTTAACCAGAACCCGGTCGCCGCTTTGCAATATTTCGAGAAGACTCGCGGATAGTTCATCATGACTTGTTGCGCTAAAGACCCTCTCTTGTGGAAAACCACTCTCAACCGCCCCCCTGGCAATTTCTTCAGCCAGAGCACCGTAGGTAAAGAGCCAGTCAACGCGCGCCGCAGCGAGCGTTCCGATATGTTGGTGCAGCTCCGGGCCAGCTGAGCCCAATTCAAGCATATCTCCCAGAACGGCTATGCGCCGACCAGACGAATCGAGATCGTGCAAAGCATCCAGGGCGGCGTGGACCGAGAGAGGGTTGGCATTGTAACTGTCATCAAGGACGACGATATCTTCTGGGAGCACGAAGAGCTCCATACGCCCCGGGCAAGGCCTGAACGCTTGTAATCCAGAGACAATCTGCTCCAAGCCCACGCCAATGACGTAAGCAGCGGCAGCAGCAGCCAGGGCGTTACTGACGTTGTGTCGGCCGGGCAGAGGCATGATAACCTTCTTGACCTCGCCCTCGATAACCAGGTCAAAGCTGACTGAACCGTTATGCCCGGCTATGTTTTCGGCCTTGACGTCGGCCTCTCTAACAGTACCGAACAGGACCCTTCTCACACCGTTAGCTACCGGCAACTGGAGAACTTCCGGGTCGTCTGCGTTGATCAGGGCAACGCCGTCGCTCGGCAGAGCAATAAAGAGTTCACCCTTGGCCCGCGCAACGCCGGAGATGCCATCGAAGTTTTCCAGGTGGCCGGCGCCGACATTGGTAATCATGCCAATATTCGGCCGGGCGATTTCAGCTAACCGGGAAATTTCACCTCGCTCACTCATGCCCATCTCGACAACGGCCCAACGATGCTCAAGCTGCAAGTCAAACAGGGTCAGAGGGACACCGATCAGGTTATTGAAGTTCCCGGCCGATTTCAGCCCGGGACCTGTACTTTCCAGAATAGCCGCAAGCATCTCTTTGCAGGTTGTCTTCCCGGAAGTTCCGGTAATGCCGACAACCGGACCGGCAAATTGACGTCGCATGGCGGCAGCAAGATCGCCCAAGGCCTTGAGCGTGTTATTGACCTTGATCACCGGGACCAGCAAGCCCCCGATCATTTCTTCACTCAAACAAGCGGCGGCGCCATTCTGAATGGCCTGGTTCATGTAATCATGGCCATCGAAGTTATCGCCACGGAGCGGGATAAACAGCTCACCCGGCTGCAAATTACGGCTGTCTGTTGAAAAACCCTGCAGCTCTACCGACGCGCCATTCTGCATCAGATGGCCTCCGGTAATTTCAGCAATGGTGCGCACGTCCATGCGGATCATTGGTGATCTCCCCCTTGCAGAGCCTTGCGTAGCTCTTCCCGATCATCAAAATGAATACGTCCGCTTTTGAGGATCTGATAATCTTCGTGGCCCTTCCCGGCGACCAGGAGAAGGTCCCCGGGTTGCAGGAGATCCACAGCGAACTGAATGGCAGCACGACGGTCTTCGATAACAACGTAGCCCCTGCCCTCGCCCTTGGCCGCTTCTGTGGTGCTCCACTCACACTCATGGACCTTGCTCAGGCCATCCCGCACATCGTTGAGAATCTGCACAGGATCTTCGCTGCGGGGGTTATCCGAAGTCGCGATCGCGATATTGGAGCCACGGGCTGCAACCTCAGCCATGATCGGACGCTTCGTGCGATCGCGATCACCTCCGCAGCCAAAGATCGTCAGAATTCTTTTTGGGGCCAGCGCCTGCATCGCTTCTATGACACGCTGCAGGGCATCACCGGTATGAGCATAATCAACCAGGATCACGGCATCTCGATCATTCGCTACCTGTTCCAGCCGTCCAGGCACACCCGTCGCGGCAGACAGGCCGGAGGCAATGACCTGCGGCGACAGACCAAGAGCGACAGCGGCACCGATTGCACAAAGCAGGTTCTCAGCGTTGTAATCGCCGAGCAAGGGACTGGCGACATCAACAACACCCGCAGGTGTTGACACTCGGGCGCGGATTCCCTGAAGCGAAATCTCCAGACTTTCCGGATAAATATCAGCGTTGCTGTCTCGTCCGCAGGTCAGAGCGTCGGGAAGCATGGCCGCCAATCGCTGACCGTAGCTGTCGTCAATATTGATCACGGCCCGGCCATTGGCACGGGGAAGCAACTCCTTGAAGAGATGGTACTTGCTCTTGAAGTAACTCTCCATGTCGATGTGATAATCAAGATGTTCCGGTGTCAGGTTGGTAAAGACCCCAACATCAAAGTGCACACCATCAGCACGACATTGCTCCAATGCGTGCGAGGAGGTTTCCATTACCAGCGAACGGGCACCGTTATTACGGAAGTCGCGGACCTGCTTCATCAGGTCTAGAGCTTCCGGTGTGGTATGCGGAGCATTTCGCAAATCGGTTCCGTAACGATAATTGATGGTACCGACCACGGCAGGAGATAAATCCGCCTGGGCGAGGATCTCTTCCAGCAGGTAAGTGATGGTTGTTTTGCCGTTGGTCCCGGTGATACCAACTACCTTCATATCTGCCGTCGGATTGCCATAAAACTCGGCTGCAGCCAAAGCCATCGCCTGCCGGGCATTATCAACAAGCACCGTCGTGACCTGTTCAGCGCTTTCAAAAAGCTCTTCACAGAAGACAACCCCGGCACCACTGGCAATGGCACTGGTGATAAAATCATGTCCGTCGCTCACAACCCCGCGCAGGGCAAAGAAGGCATCTCCAGCATCGATCTGTCGAGAATCGTAGTGCATACCTGTCACTTCAAGGTCCATGTCTCCATGCACCTTCTGGTAAGAACAGTTTTTCAGGATCTGCGCGAGCTTCATAATATCCATCGCAAACAAGCGTCTAGGAGGGTGGCGACAAGCGCACCCACACCGGGGCTCCATAGGGTATCGCCACGCCGGGGCCTGGCGATTGTTCAACAACTCGACCACGCCCCCGGAAGCTGACGTTGAGCTGTTTCTCTTCCATGACCTCGAGGACCTGACGGTAACTCAAACCATCAAAATTTGGCATCTGTGGGCCACCGGTGGAATCCGAGTTGACAACGGTCTGCTCCAACGGCCGCTCCGGAGCCATGGCCTCCACAAAGATCTGATCCAATGATGGCAAAGTATCTTCGGCCTTGATGATTTCACTTGGCTGCACCTTGAGGTATTGCATGGCCTGGGCTGCAATCCTGGAGAAAACGGGAGCTGCCGTCAGGCCGCCATAAACAACCTTGTAAGGTTCGTCAATGGAGACCAGCATCACCAGCTTTGGGTCCTCCGCCGGCAAAAAGCCAACAAATGAAGCCACCCTCTTGTCGACCGAGTAGGTGCCGGTCACAGCATCAACCTTTTGTGCGGTGCCGGTCTTCCCTGCAACCCGGAAACCGGGGACCCTGGCATGGGTTGCAGTGCCGCCGTCTTCCGTAGTCATCTCCATCATCCGCGTGACCGTCTGTGCGACATCACGGGCAATGACCTTGCGCACAACGCGGGGTTGGTTTTGATGGCTTATCTGCCCCTGGCTGTCGACAACACGTTCCACAACATAAGGTTCCATCAGGTAGCCACCGTTAGCAATCGTGGATACCGCTGTAGCCAACTGGATCGGTGTAACGCTGACGCCTTGACCAAAGCTGATATTAGCCAGGTCGGCTTCGAACCACTTGTTGGGCGCCCGCAACAGCCCAACAGCCTCGCCCGGAAGGTCAATTCCCGTCCGCTGACCGAAACCAAAATCCCTGAGATAACTGTATAAAGCCTTCCGCTCAAGCATTTTGCCAATTTTTGCCGAACCGATATTCGAGCTGTACTTGATGATCTCGGCGGGCGTCAACTTCTGATATTTTTTGTGGTCATGGATATTTCTACCGCCGACACGATACCGGCCACCTTCACAATCGATCTTCTGACTTGTGCTGACAACGGCCTCGTTGAGAGCGGCAGCCATGAGAA
>SBFN01000217.1 GCA_006226895.1 Deltaproteobacteria bacterium
CCCCCTGTGATTGACCCAGAGATGCCTGTTGAAACCTATGTGCTCGATCCGCGCGAAGGTTTCGAGACCTTTGCCTGTGCCATCCACGAAATTGCCACCGAAAAAGGCGTTGGCGCCTTCTACGTGTTCGATTGCCTCTCTGACCTGCTTTCAGCCTGGGTCACCGATCACATGATCGCCAACTTTTTCCACGTCACCTGCCCTTACCTGTTCAAACTTGACACGGTGGCTTACTTTGCCCTGTTGCGCAATCGCCACGCTCACAAAACCATCGCCCGCATTCGTGAGACGACCCAGGTTCTGCTTGAACTTCACAACCGTGAAGGGCAGCGCTATGTTCATCCGCTCAAGGTCTGGGAGCGACATTCCCCGACTATGTTCCTGCCGCATCGACAGACCGGTGACAGCTTTGTCCCCCTTGCCAACAGTCTTGAAGCAACCGAGCTTCTGTCTAAAGCCTATCGTCAGGTCCAGGATGCTGGCAGTCGTCGTCTCGATCACTGGCATCGCCTCTTTTTGCAAGCCGAGGAACTGAATTCTGAAAACGTCTCGCAGGGGGAGCAGGAAAAAATGGTGGCACATCTTTGTCGTCACCTGATTGGCTGCGAAGAGAATATCCTCAAACTTGCGCGGCGCTATTTCACACTCAACGATTTGCTTTCCTATAAAGCGCGCATGATTGGTACGGGGTTCATCGGCGGCAAAGCTGTCGGTATGCTGCTGGCACGGCGCATTCTGGAAACCCAGCCGGATGCGGATTGGTCTGAACGACTGGAGCAGCACGACTCTTTCTTTGTCGGGTCAAACGTCTATTACTCTTACATTGTCAATAATGGCTGGTGGGAACTCTATGCGGCACAGAAAACACCGGAAGGCTATTTCGAAGCCGGTGCTGAACTTCATCAGAAGATGTTGACAGGCTCTTTCCCGGAACAGTTGCGGGAAGATTTTATGAGCATGCTCGATTATTACGGACAATATCCGATTATTGTCCGCTCAAGCTCATTGCTGGAAGACGGCTTTGGCAACGCTTTTGCCGGCAAATACGACAGTTTTTTTTGTGCCAACCAGGGCTCGCCGGAAGATCGATACAATGCCTTCGAAGATGCCGTTCGCAAAGTTTTCTCCAGCACCATGAGCGAAGACGCGCTGACCTATCGCAAGCAACGCGGTCTTGATCAACAGGTTGAGCAGATGGGCCTTCTTGTTCAGCGCGTTTCCGGTTCTTACCATAAAGATTATTACTTTCCGGAGTTGGCCGGAGTTGGTATTTCTTACAATACCTTTGTCTGGGACAAGCATATGGATCCGAAAGCCGGTATGCTGCGGCTGGTTCTTGGGCTTGGCACACGTGCGGTTGATCGGGTCGAGGGGGATTATCCAAGGATTGTCGCTCTTGATGAGCCGATGAAACTGCCACTCAAAGGTTATGAAGATATTCGCCGATTTTCCCAGAAGGATGTCGATCTGGTCAATATCAGCGAAAATGACCTGCAATCGCAGCCATTGTTTCACCTGGTCGGTGAAGGCATTGACCTGAACCTGGAGTGTTATGGTGTTCCGGACCAGGAAACCATTTCCCGGTTAAAGGAGCGTGGCCGGCCGGCCCAAGATGTCTGGCTCCTGACCTTTGAGCACCTGCTGAAAAAAACGGACTTCCCTGTGAGGATGCAGCTGTTGCTCAAGACCCTTGAAAAAGCTTATCAGTATCCTGTTGATATAGAGTTTACCGTTAACAAAACAAAGAATGGCGCGTCCAAAATTAATCTACTGCAATGCCGGCCACTGCAGACCAAGGGGTTAAAAAAACGGATCAGTATTCCAGGGGAGATCGCACCCGAAAAGGTCTTCTTTAGTGCTGATGGCGGCTTTATGGGCGGCAATTCGGCCTTTCCGATTAAACGTATAATCTGGGTTGATGCCAAACGGTACTCACAGTTGTCACTCTCAGATAAGCACGAAGTTGCTCGCTTGATTGGCCGTCTTAATCGACGAATCAAGGATCGCGAACAGCAACCGACACTGCTGCTCGGCCCGGGGCGTTGGGGGACCTCAACACCGTCGCTGGGAGTCCCGGTCAAGTTTTCAGAAATCAACAATATGGCTGCCATCGGTGAAGTTGCCTTTGCTGAAGGTGACCTGATGCCTGAGCTTTCTTTCGGGTCACATTTTTTTCAAGACCTGGTTGAAGCCGATATCTTTTACCTGGCACTGTTCCCGGACACTTTCCCTTGCACGTTGAACAGTGACTGGCTTTATCAGCGCGCCAACCTGCTCGAAGGCTTGATGCCAAGCAGCAGTCGGTTCAAGCCTGTTGTCAAGGTTGTCGACGTTCAGTCGGAGAATTTACTGCTGTTGGCTGATGTTGTAACGCAAGAGTTAAAGTGTTTCTGGGTTGAGCGGATATGAGTCGATCTGGCAGGCCAGTATTGTATACAGTATACAATACAGTTGACATTTACCTGCCGCATCTTTACAGTGCAAAACAGCTGATGGCGGTAAAGATGCCGGGGTCAGTTTGCCCCAAAGATGTTGGCCCTTCTGCTTTGTTGTAGAGGGGTTTTTGTTTTTTCTCCTGTCCAGGTGTTTCTATATATTCATTGCAACAGGAACACAGCAACCAGCTTTGCCTCATTGCTCTGGTGGGATTTTAATTTGTATACCGATTAACAGGGCTGAATTGCAAAAAAAGCTGTGTTAGGATGCTTTAGTCTTTTTATAACCATCTTTTGAGATTGAAACATGGCAAGTATGAGTAAATCTGCAGAGACATTGGTGGAAATCTTCTCCGACGGCGCCTGCTCCGGTAACCCGGGCCCGGGTGGTTGGGGAACGGTTCTGCGCTGTGGAGATCATGAAAAAGAGTTCTCCGGTTATGACCCGGAGACCACCAACAACCGCATGGAGTTGATCGCCGCGATCGCCGGCCTGGAAGCTTTGAAGCGGCCCTGTCAAGTCAGGGTGACCACCGATTCACAGTATGTAAAAAAGGGTATGACCGAATGGGTCGACGGCTGGGTTAAGCGCGGCTGGAAAAATTCCCAGAAGAAGCCGGTTGCCAACCGGGATCTCTGGGAGCGCCTGCTGGAACTGACCGAACCACACGAGGTTGAGTGGTGCTGGGTGCGCGGCCATGATGGCCACGCTGAAAACGAGCGCTGCGACGCTCTGGCAAGGGCCGCAATTGAGACGGCTCGTAACGGAGTCTGAATTAGCAGCCACGATGGACTTGAACTATTTTTATGCTAGGCTGATTCGAGACCTTAACAAGTCTAAATGTCGGTTTTGATTACTTCTTTGGGAAGGTTGTTTCTCTGAGCATATGTCTCCTGCTAATCCTTCACAACTTATCGTGCCGCCACCGGTTTTCGAGTCTTACCTGGCTCTGGGAATTTATGCTGGCATAGCGATTTTCCTGATTACCGTGCTCCTGCTACTCTCCTGGGGACTGGGCCACAAGACCCGTTCCCGTCAGAAGCAGGAGCCTTACGAGTCGGGTATTCTACCTCTTGACAATGCCCGCCTCAAAGGACCAGTGCCTTTCTACCTGGTCGCGATCTTCTTTGTTGTTTTCGATGTCGAGGTGATCTTTGTCGCCTCCTGGGCAGTCGCATCTGATCGCCTTGGCTGGTCCGGATTCGCCCACGTCTGTTTTTTCATCTTCATTCTCTTTCTTGGCCTGGTCCATATCTGGAAAACCGGTGGCCTGGACTGGGAACCGCGAGCGCAGCGTGAGCAACGCAGGGCGCAGAATGATCAGCGCAGAGAGCAGGGGAGCGCAACATGAGCGAAGAGCTGCCTCCCAATGTCATACTGACAACCCTGGACGATGCCATCAACTGGGGGCGCAAGAACAGCCTCTGGCCGATGTTCTTCGGCCTGTCGTGCTGTTTCGTCGAGATGATGACCAGCATGACGCCACGCTTCGACATCGCTCGCTTCGGCGCCGAGGTCTTGCGCAGCACACCGCGTGAAGCCGACCTGATGATCATTTCCGGAACCCCTTTTAAAAAGATGGGCGCCAGCATGTTGCGCGTCTACGAGCAGATGGCCAACCCCAAGTGGGTGATGGCGATGGGCAGTTGTGCAAACTCCGGTGGCATGTACGATGTCTACAGCGTCATGCAGGGCGTTAACCAGGTGTTGCCGGTCGATGTTTACGTGCCAGGTTGTCCACCACGTCCTGAAGCCTTCCTGCAGGGCCTGATCCTGTTGCAGGAAAAGATCGCCGCAGATGAGCAACCCGCCCGCAAGGTGCTCGGCATGCAAGGCGGCAGCGAGGGGACGGACGGACCACTGTTGATAGACGGCGTCAGCAAGAGCCGCGACACCCGTGGCCCAGGCTTTGGCAACAGCCCAAACCGCGGCACCTCCAGCCAGGCGCCCCGTTTCTGGGGGAGCCGTGCCGAAGAGTTATGGCGTCCAGATCAGCCACGCATTGACTTCGTCGCCTCGACACCCGACCTGCGCAAAACCCTGCACGAACATTTTGGCGACCGGGTGCGTGAAGACGCCAAAGGCGCTGACATGCCGACCTTCTGGACCGACACCGAGACGGCCCCAGAGCTGCTACGCTTCCTCAAGGAACAGGCGCCGACCCGCTACCGCCGCCTTGAAGACCTGACGGCAATCGACGAGCGCGCCCGAAAAAAACGTCCTGATCACGATTTTACACTCGTCTATCACCTCTTGTCCTTCGACGACCCCGGCTACCTGCGAGTCAAGGTCCCTCTGCAGGGAGAAACACCGACGGCACCGACGATCACCGACGTCTGGACTACGGCCAACTGGTATGAGCGGGAGGCCTACGACATGTTCGGCATCGATTTCAAAGGCCATCCCGACCTGCGCCGTATTCTCATGTCCCACGACTGGGAAGGACACCCCCTGCGCAAGGACCATATCTCTCGCGCGACCGAGATGGAGCCCTTCACACCGGAAGCGGCGATGAAGATGGTGCCGCGTGACGCGGATGACTTCTTCGGCGGCAAGGAGATGGAGCGGATCGACGATGAGACCATGATTCTCAATCTTGGTCCTCACCATCCCGGCACTCACGGCGTTCTGCGCCTGGTCGCCAAGCTCAATGGTGAAGAGGTTGAGGATGTTGATGTCGACCTCGGCTACCACCATCGTGGCGCTGAGAAGATCGCTGAACGGCAACACTGGAACCAGTACATTCCCTACACTGATCGCATCGACTATCTCTCCGGCGTGCAGAACAACCTCGCTTACCTGTTGCCATTGGAGACCATGCTCGGTGTCGAGGTCCCGGAGCGGGCCGAGGTGGTTCGGGTGATGCTCTGCGAGCTTTTCCGCTTGTCCAACCACTTGGTCTGGCTGGGAACGTTCGCTCATGATGTCGGTGCCATGACCCCGGTCTTCTACACCTTCGAGTCGCGGGAAAAAATCTTTGATATCATCGAGCAGATCACCGGTGGCCGTATGCACCCGGCCTGGCTGCGCGTTGGCGGTCTACCCATGGACCTCCCCGATGGCTGGAAGCAAACCGTCGACATCTTCACCCGCGATTTTGACAAGCGCATCGATGAGCTCGACCGCATGCTCACCAACGGACCAATCTTCCGTGCGCGCACCGAGGGTATTGGCACCACGACCCTTGATGAAGCGATCGACTGGGGAATGTCCGGCGCCAACCTGCGCGCCTGCGGACTGGAGTGGGACCTGCGCAAGAAGATGCCCTATTCCGGTTACCAACGCTTTGACTTCGACATCCCCACTGAAACCGGTGGCTGCAGCTACGCCCGCTACCTGGTAAGGCTCAACGAAATGCGCCAGAGTTTGCGCATCGTCAAACAGGCCGCGGCCGATATGCCGGATGGCCCTTACGTAAGCAACGATTTACGCTACGTCTATCCGGAACGGAATGCCGGAAAAAAAGATATCGAATCTCTGATTCATCATTTTATGAATGTAACCCGCGGCCTGACACCACCCCGCGGCGAGTGTTACCGCGGCATCGAATCAAGTAAGGGTGAATGCGGCTACTACGTGGTCAGCGATGGTGGCAACACTCCGTATCGTTTGCGTATCCGCACCCCGAGCTTTGCCCACATGCAGGTTTTTCCGAAGATCACCAGGGGCTGGATGATTTCAGACCTGATCATGGTGTTGGGGGCGATTGATTTTATTCTGGCTGACTTAGATAGATAATTTTTCAACGCAGAGGCACGGAGACACAGAAAAAAATAAGAGGTCAATCTTGCCCAGGGTGGAAAGAATCAAAACAATAAAGATTTGTTTGTGCTCTTCCGCGACTCTGCGCCTCTGCGTTAATTTTAGAAATAATTGATATGAACGAGCTTCTTCCACAAAAGCAGATCGACAGCTTCAAAGACAAGGCGTCGGAGATTTCTCATCCTCATGAGATGATCATCGATCTGTTGCGGGCGATCCAGTTGCATCATGGCTGGGTCCCTGACGACGGAGTG
>SBFN01000133.1 GCA_006226895.1 Deltaproteobacteria bacterium
GCCAGCAATGATGGTGTCGGTAATTTTACCGAAGAGCAACTACAGAACTGAATCAGGCAGGCAAACCCAGAAGATCGAGAAAACTTTCACCCGCCGCAATCGTTCCAACATCAAAATATGCCGCCAGCGTCGCGCCCGCATCAGCGAAGGACGGGCGGTCCCCCAAAGCGACTCCCCTTGCCATCGATTTTGACCAAACCAACAGCGGCACATACTCACGCGTATGATCCGAGCCCTCTGTCGTTGGATCACAGCCATGGTCAGCGCAGATGACCAGTAGATCGTCATCACGCATTTGCGCATAGAGCTCTGGCAACCAGGCATCAAATTCCTCAAGGGCCCGGCCAAAACCAACAGCATCCTTACGATGCCCGTAACACATGTCGAAATCAATCAGGTTGACGACCAGCAAACCTTCATCGAGAGCCGCCAAAGCTGTAACGGTTTTGCTCATACCGTCGGTATTGTCAAGGGTCGCGACACTCGTCGAGATACCCCGCCCGGCAAATAAATCATCGATCTTACCGACTGCAGAGACTGCAATCTCTTGCTCGGACAATTGCTCGAGAAGGGTTTTCTGCGGGGGCGATTTTGAAAAGTCCTTACGTCGTGGAGTGCGCCGAAAGCCAACTTCTTCGCTTCCCTCGAAGGGTCTGGCAATAACACGAGCGACATCGTATTCATCAGCAAGCCGACGAGCCTCCATGCAGAGATGGTATAACTGATCTGGCGGCAGAACATCTTCGTGAGCAGCGACCTGAAAAACGGAATCTACGCTGGTATAGAGGATCGGACGTCCGGTCCTGAGATGTTCAGCCCCGTACTCCTTGAGAATTGAAAGCCCACCCGCGGGTACATTGCCAAGGGGCTGCATGCCACTGATTGCCGCAAATGCATCTACGAGTTCATCGGGGAAGCCTTGAGGATAAGTTGCAAAAGGCTTATCTACGACGACGCCGGCAAGCTCCCAGTGTCCAACAATACTGTCTTTGCCGGCAGAACGTTCAGCGAGCCGACCGTAGGCTGCACAGGGGGCGGCTAAAGGCGGGACACCTGTAATTTCGGCCAGGGAACCTAAGCCGAGCTGCTGAAGGTTCGGCAAATTCAAACCGCCGCAGGCCATGGCGACGTGGGGCAAGGTTGCCGCCTTTTCATCTCCATAGAGCTTCGCATCAGGCAGGGCGTCAAGGCCAACACCATCAAGCACAATCCAGACAGCACGTTTCCCTGCGATCGACATCACAACCCCATCTCTTCCTGCCATTCGCGCATAATGACAACCCCGGCGCTCGTACCGATCCGTTCAGCACCCGCCGCAATCATATCCCGGCAACTTGCCCAGTCTCGAACACCTCCGGCAGCCTTAACCTGAATCCTGCCTGCGCTGCACTCTGCAAGCAGCTTGACATCCTCAAGGGTCGCTCCAGAGGAAGCGAACCCGGTCGAAGTCTTGATATAATGGGCGCCACTTTCGGCGACGATTTCAACAAGCTTGCGCTTTTCAGCATTGTTAAGAAGACAGCATTCGATAATCACCTTAACAACAGCGTCATCGGCAGCGGCAACGACTCGGCGGACGTCATCGCCAACAGCGGTAAAATCTGCGTTACGTACAGAACCGAGATTAATGACCATATCAACCTCAACCGCCCCGCAAGAAACCGCTTGACGGGCTTCAAAAACCTTGCTTTCAGTCGTCTGGTAACCGAGCGGAAACCCGACCACCGTGCAGACAGCGACCCCGGACCCGTACAAGAGTCGGTTCGCCTGGGGGACATAAGATGGCGGGACACAGACCGAGGCAAAACCATGCTCTACGGCCTCTTCACAAAGGCTGGCAATCTCCGCAGAGGTTGCATCAGACTTCAACAGTGTGTGGTCTATATGTTTCGCAGGAGAATTCATTAATCTACTTCAGAAGCGACTACAAAGTTTGCAGCGGCAACTTATCAGGTACGGTAGTCCGCGTTGATCTTTACGTAATCATAAGTCAGATCAGACGTGTAGTAATAGGCGCTTCCTTTACCCAGAGCAAGGTCAACCGTCACTGTAAACTCGGGCTTCTTCAGAATTTCACTCGCCCTTGCTTCCTGTGCGGAGTCAAGACCAAGGCCGTTGCTAACCATAGCGACATCGTCAAACCAGATATTCACCTTGTCGGGATCCACATCGGCGCCAGAGTAACCGACGGCAGCAATAATCCTCCCCCAGTTGGCATCCTCGCCGAAGAAAGCCGTTTTAACCAGCTGCGACGTGGCAACTGAACGAGCAGCAAGCAGGGCATCGGCATCATTTACGGCACCATTGATCTGGATACGCACCAGCTTGGTTGCACCTTCGCCATCACGGGCGATCATCTTCGCCAGATCGAGCATAATCTCATTCAAAGCACCGCAGAATTGTCCGAGAGCAACAGAGCCCTCCCTGATCTCCTGGTTTTCGGCGTCACCACTGGCGAGCAGCAAGACCATGTCGTTCGTAGACGTATCCCGATCAACAGTAATCCGGTTAAACGAAGCGTTGACCGACTGCCGCAGCGCCGCATCGAGCAACCCGTCAGCCAGAACCGCATCAGTCACAACGAAGGCGAGCATGGTCGCCATATCGGGGTGGATCATCCCCGCACCTTTGGCGAGACCAAGCAAACGAACTTCCTGCCCGTCGATGGTGATTGTTCGGCCACACATCTTAGGAAAAGCGTCAGTCGTCATCATCGCTTTTGCCACACCATCAAACTGATCGTGGCTCAACATTCTGCATAAACTCGGCACATGCTCCTCAAAACAGTGCATCGGTAACGGGACACCGATCACTCCCGTTGAAGAGACTGCAACCAACTCAGGAGCCATATCAAGGGTTTCCGCAACCAGGTCGCCACAGCGACGGGCATCCTGAAGCCCCTGGTTTCCGGTGCAGGCATTGGCGTTACCGCTATTGACCAGGATGGCCTGGCAAAGCCCCTGGCGCATCCGGGACTCGGTAATTCTGACAGGCGCCGCTACAACTTTATTGGTCGTAAAAACCCCGGCACATTCGACCGGTTTGTCAGCACAAATCAGGGCAAGATCCAGTTTCCCGGACTTTTTAATTCCTGAACTGTAAGCTGCCGCCTTGAATCCCTTCGGAACCGCAAATACAGATTCAGCCATTGTTCAACTCCATTCTGGTTGGCAAAAGAAGACCGATTGAAGTCCCTTCTTCGTCGTTAGGTTCAAGAAAAATATCGCCCTTCATCTGACTCAATATAGCCCGGCATGTCGCAAGGCCGACACCGATACCGCTCGGTTTACCAGTATCAAGTTCTCCGAGCTGAGAATATTCCTGAAAGATATCTTCTGCATTCTCTCTTGGGACTGTTTTCCCCTGGTTGCTAATCTGGAGATAGAGAGTCGGTTCACCGTGCAACGTCAGGTTTCCTGCCGCAACCGAAAGACGCCCACCCTGTCGGTTGAACTTGACAGCATTTTCAACGAGTGCATCAAACAACAGTTCCAGTTTATCCTGATCAGCCCAGACCGGCTGGAGGTCTTCAGGGAAATCCACGTGCAGGTCAAGATTCATTTCCTGGATTCTGATATCATGGTTTTCAAGCACCCGAAAGAGAGCTTCAGGAAGTGAGACAACCTGCCAATCCCAGTTTTCACTTCCCGAATCGAGAGAAAACAACCGCAACATTCCTGTCAAAAGATGCTCCAGGTGCTTCCCTTCCGAATAGATACTGGCAATGTATTCACGCAATTTTGACGTTTCAATCTGATCAAAAAAGTTAAGCAGCAAGTCCGAGAAACCAAGCACCGACGTCAACGGCGTTTTTAACTCATGTGACAGGTTACAAACGAAGCGGGTTCGATCCTGATGCAGCCTCATGAGGCTCTCATGGGCTTGCTCTAGTTCGGCATTTTTCCCCTGCAAAGTGCCAACCAGCTTCATATTTTCGATCGCCAGAGCGGCCTGATGAGCGATGGTCTGCAACAACTCCTGGTCGCTACCGGTAAAAGCTTCCCTGTTACGTTTGTTGTTAACATTCAGCACACCCACAATACGTTGCTGGTACTGTATCGGCACGGACAGCAGTGACCCGGTTCGGTAACGGACAGCACCGTCACGTGGAGGGAAACGTCCGTCTGTTGACAAATCGTCAATCAGGACCGCCTCACCATGCAACAGGACATGACCCGAGACACCTTCTCCCGCAGCGACCATGACCTTATGACGCATATCAACGGGCAATCCGCATGCTGAACGGATCGTCAGGACATTCTCTTCATCAACAAGCATCAGGGAGACGATCTCGACATCAAGAGCGCCCTGAATCAGGTCGACAACTCGGTCGAGCAGCTTCTGCAAATCTTCTGAGCTACTGGTTGTCTCCCCAATCGCTTTAAGGAGGAGGAGGTCATCGAGAGAGCGTTTGGCTTCCTGCTGAGTCCTCGCAAACTGAGCTTCGTCCTGCTCCCGGCTCTGTAAATTTTCTCGGCAGACAAGCAGGGCCTCTTTATCAAGAGGACGTGCGAGAACATCATCAGCACCGACGCGAAATGCGGACAGGCCTAAAGAAAAATCCTCTTCAGGAAGAATGGCGACCAATGGAAGTTGCGGGTGGACACGGCGGATTTGCGACAGAACATTAAGGGCTGAACAACCTTTCGCCGCTAGATCGCTGAAGACAATCTTGATTTTTTCCCGGGAGATCTGATCAGCGACACCCTGTGTTTCGCCCAACGCGCGCTTTAACACCTCTGCAGAAGGCCAGGTGCGACAAACCTCATCAAGGCTCCCGGGGCTTGCCTCCAGAAGCAGCAGTCTGCAGCAGGTCTCTTCGTCAGGCCCCTTAACCATGCCGTCTCTCCCAAACATCAGATAACAGTTTGAGCAACTATAAGTTCATAACAACAGGAACAAAGGAACTATTGTCCACAGCATTTCTTATATTTCTTACCACTACCGCAAGGGCAGTCATCGTTGCGGCCGACTTTGTCAGCATCACGTTTGGATGGAGCCTGAATCGCAGGCTTCGGGCCGCCCTGACGGGCAAGGGCGAGCCTTTCACGACGCTGCTCCGCTTCCATCTCAGCGACCTCTTCCTCACGCGCAAGCTGCACCCTGAAAAGCTTCTGCGCAACCTCCTGACGAATCCGGCCCATCATATCCATAAAGAGCGCATAAGCCTCGCGCTTGTACTCTTCCTTCGGGTTCTTCTGCGCATAAGCGCGCATACCGATTCCTTCTTTGAGATGATCGATCGACAGCAGGTGGTCTTTCCATTTTGCGTCGATGGTCTGCAGCAGGAGCACTTTCATCAAATGTTCCAGGACCGGCGGAGTAAATGCTTCCTCTCGCTCGGCCAGCCGAGCGGTCACCTGCTCTTTAAAGCTGTCTTCAAGTGTTTCCGGTTTCAGCTCTTTCTCGACCTCCGGAAGCACGGGGGGAAAGTTAAACTGATTAACAAAGTCGGTCGCCAGGCTCTCCCAATTCCATTCTGTGGCAGGAGTTTTGTCCGGGCAGAAAGACGCGACAATATCCTCGACCATCTCATCAAGAATAGAATCAATCGTTTCGCGTACATTCTCCCCCGCAAGAACTTCCTTACGTTGACGATAGATGACTTCGCGTTGACGATTCATGACATCGTCATAATCAATCAGGTGTTTACGAATTTCAAAGTTGTGCGCTTCAACCTTCTTTTGTGCCCCTTCAATCGCCTTGGAAATCATGCCGTGCTCAATCGCCTCATTTTCAGGCACCTTAAGCTTTTCCATGACGAAAGAGACACGATGAGAGCCAAAGATACGCAACAGGTCATCTTCGAGGCTCATGTAAAAACGGCTCTCACCCGGGTCACCCTGGCGACCGGAACGACCACGCAGCTGGTTATCAATACGACGCGATTCGTGCCGTTCGGTACCAAGGATGTACAGGCCGCCAACGTCAAGGACTTCTTGCTTCTCGGCCGCACAGAGATCTTTGTACTTATCCATTGCCTGCTCAAACGCCTGTTCAGGGTCTGCGGCAGCCGCGGCCTCACGCTTGGCCATCATCTCAGGGTTGCCACCCAAGACAATATCGGTACCACGCCCGGCCATATTGGTTGCAATCGTAAGCGCCCCCTTGCGGCCCGCCTGAGCGACGATTTCAGCTTCCCGCTCATGTTGCTTGGCGTTCAGTACATTATGCTTAATGCCACTCTTTTTTAGAAGTTCGGAGAGGATCTCCGAGTCTTCAATGGTTATAGTGCCGACCAGGACCGGTTGTCCGGTTGCATGCCGGTCGACAATATCTTCAATAACTGCGTTAAATTTTTCCTTGCCGGTTTTGTAGATTACATCGGCCTGGTCAATGCGAATCATCGGCTTGTTAGTCGGCATGACGACAACTTCAAGACCATAAATTTCATTGAATTCTGCCGCTTCGGTATCAGCCGTACCGGTCATACCGGCCAGCTTTTCGTACATACGGAAATAGTTCTGGAAAGTAATCGTTGCCAGTGTCTGATTTTCTTTTTCAATCTTCAGACCCTCTTTTGCCTCAATCGCCTGGTGCTGGCCATCACTCCAGCGCCGACCGGGCATCAGGCGACCGGTAAATTCATCAACAATCACCACCTCGCCATCCTTGACCACGTAATCAACATCACGTTTGAAGATGGCATGGGCTCTCAGAGCCTGGTTGACGTGGTGAAGAATACCCATATTGCCAGGCTCGTAGAGGTTATCGACACCCAACAATTTCTCGAGCTGCAAAACGCCCTCTTCTGTGAGCGTCGCCGTCTTGGACTTTTCATCAACAGTGTAGTCACCAGTGTAACTTTTAAACGTTCGACCGATGGTTCCTTCCCGATCTTCGATCATTTCGCCCTTTTTCAACCGTGGAATAACCTTGTCGGCTTTATAATAAAGTTCGCTGGTTACATTACTCGGCCCGGAAATAATCAAAGGAGTTCTGGCTTCATCGATCAGAATCGAATCAACCTCGTCAACGATGGTGTAGTAGAGATCGCGTTGGACATAATCTTCAAGGGCGAACTTCATATTGTCGCGAAGATAGTCGAAGCCGAACTCGTTATTGGTTCCGTAAGTGATGTCTGCCCGATAAGCCGCCTTACGCTGATCATCACTCAAACCATGGACAACACAGTCGACCTCAAGCCCCAGAAAATTATAGACAGCGCCCATCCAGGCGGCATCACGCTTGGCGAGATAGTCATTCACCGTAATAACGTGTACACCCTTTCCAGCCAGAGCGTTAAGATAGACGGGCAAGGTCGCCATCAGGGTCTTACCCTCACCAGTCTTCATCTCAGCGATCTTACCGGAATGTAGAACCATGCCGCCGATAAGCTGTACATCAAAGTGCCGCATACCCAACACGCGCACGGCGGCCTCTCGCACCACGGCGAAAGACTCACCCAAGAGATCATCAAGCGTCTCGCCACTTTCCAAACGCGAACGAAATTCAACGGTCTTGGCTTTCAGCTCAGTATCTGTAAGGGCCTGTACGGACGGCTCAAGTGCATTAATCTCCTCAACCTGCTGCTGAAGTTTTTTAAGCTCACGATCGTTCTTGCTGCCAACGATCTTTTTCAGAATACTTCCAATCATGTATAGCTCCATGTACACGTAATATGCGCAAAAAAAACGCCAAGCGGCGTTCCGTTCAGAATTTGGAATTTTAACACAGCAGAGAGTGTGCTCACAAGCGCTAAAGGGGGAGATCAAGATAGCTTTCAAACCTCCAGCCAAGGCAAAAAAAACGGCACAAACCCGAGCCAGCAGACCAGGATTTGTGCCGTTACCTTGCAACAATCGGCATCTCTATAGACGCCGCTAAAACCTTAGTTCCATACTCCCTTGCGAAAACTAAAGATATGCCTGTTAGGTATAACTTCAACAACCGCAAACATATCGTTTTTAAACGCTTCCGGTGTACTGGCAGAAGACTCAAAAATCTGCTCTCTATAGCTGATTATGCCAACGTAAGGAGCAGAACTAGACTGCGAGCGCCGCACCTTGACCTTCATGGTTGAGTTGTCAATTTTATGGTAGCGGGCACGATAGGTGCCATCTTTTTGCTGAGTGATCTTCATGTGAGATTGGGAGTTTTTATGATTCTTATTCAGCTGCTTTACTTTTGACCTGGCGAAGGTTTCGAATTCTGCGAGTCTGGTCATAAGCTCATTATCCACAGGCCGACTACCATTAACCACACCACTTGACATCGCTGGCATGGCAAAGAGAAAAACAATGATCGTTACAGTTAAGACTTGCACCAGACTTTTCATAAGGCACCTCCAGCAAGGAATTTCTGTTTCTTGTTACTCTCTCAGAGCAACGATCGTACCAAAAAGTCTTCACATTGGATTAACCCTCTGATTTCACAGAGAAGAAAGCACCTCTTCTGCAAAAAGCACCAACTACACAATAGAGTGCACCTACTCCATATGACAATTTACGTCAAATCATACCGTGAAACCAAAGTATAACGCCCCCTCCAGGCAGCGCAAGAAAAGGGGCAAGAACAAACAAAACCGGCCGAGTGCTGCAAGCACCCGGCCGGTTTTGATCACAATCTTAATTGATCTGGGAAAGTTTTACTTCGATTGCAACTCGACGCGACGGTTGAGCTTGCGACTTTCCTTGGTGTCATTGTTGTACTTGGCGCGAGTCTCACCATAGCCAACAGCCTCTAAGCGTGAAGCGGCAACGCCATTATCAGTCAGCCACTTTTTAACTGAAGCGGCACGTCTTTCAGACAAGCCCTGATTATAATCTTCGGCACCTATTGAGCAAGTGTGGCCAGAAAGGACGAAATCTGTGCCCCTATCATCATTCAGGATCATCTTGACTTCCTCAAGAACCGGAATCATCTCGTCCTTGATGTTTGACTTGTCAAAATCAAACAACAGGTTAAAAGTAATGATTTCCTTAGCGACAGGAACGGGTGCTGGCGCAGGGGCAACCTTGGGCGCTGGCTTTGGCGCTGGTTTGCGTTCTTCATAGAGAACATCCTTGGCAAACTGAGCCATTGCCGCATCAGACTCAAGAGACTTAGCATCCACAACTACAGAACAACCGGAAAGAGCCTTGATAGCATCGATGGTCTGTTGCCCTTCAGGCCTATCAGCGTAGCTTACGACATGGATGCACAGATCCGAGTTCTGGCTATAAAGATTCTTGGCAGCAGCGACAGGATCAGCACCGGCATTCCAGACACCATCTGTAAACATGATCAGGGCCGTCTTGCCGGATGTGGCAGGAGCAACAGCCGCTAAACCATCACCCATGGTTGTAAAACTGTTAAATGCAGGCTTGAAGCTCTCTGCTGCAGAACCAATAGAGCCTGTCTTGTAGGTTGCAGGCTGGCTAACTGCTTTATAAGGAGCAAAGAGAGAAACCGAACTGGTGTAGCCTAACTCGGGAACGGCCTGGTCGAGACGCTTAACTGCGACAATAGCCTTGTCCAGCTTCTGCTCACCTGGTTTGGCCTTGGCTTGAGCCATAGAACCTGACTGGTCCATAAAAACAATAAAGTTGTCTGCTTTCTTGACCATTTCTGCGCCAACCACAAAGGGTGATGCCAAGCAAAGGGCCAAAGCCAAAGATGTGACCGTTAAAAAATACCTGGAAGCCAGTTTCATTGTAATTCTCCTTGTATGCTTAGAGTGTCGATTCCAACTAACTGATCTATATGCAGATCATGACTTTAAAATTTATTATAAATTATACATTAGCGGAATATGCTCATTAGTCAACCAGTCGAAGCCACTTAAATCACAAGAGAAAAGGAGTTGTGATAAATAAGACCTCAACAATCAATTAATGGCAAAAAAGAAGAGACATTTAACTTAGGGGAAACTTCAAGAGGACAAACGAAAAAAACCCGGCGATGCCGGGCTTTTTATTGTTATGTGAAGCATACTTAGAGGTATTTATTCGGGTTAACCGGAACACCGTTAAGACGGATTTCGTAGTGAACATGGGAACCTGTCGAGCGACCGGTATTGCCCACAGATGCGATACGATCACCCCGTCTGACCCGTTGCCCTACCTTAACGTGAAACTTTGAATTATGCGTATAAAGAGTCCGGTAACCATAGCCGTGGTCAAGAGTCACCATTTTGCCGTAGCCAGACTCGGTTCTGACGCTGCTGACAATACCGTCGGCCGTTGCAACCACCGGGCTTCCCATCCTAGCTGCTATATCAAGCCCTTCGTGCATTTTGCGTCTGCCATTGAAAGGATCTCGACGTAAACCAAAACTTGAAGTCAACCAACCCTTAACAGGCCAACCCTGAGGCTTGGCAGCAAGCAACGAACGTTGGTCATTAAGAATACCCTGAATCTCTTCCTGGCTTTCACGACGCAGATCAATCTGGCGCCGCACTTCGTCAATGCGTCGCTGGATTTCACTGAACTCCCGATTGACATCGTCTTCACGGGCAGGGCCACCGACACCGGCGATACTGTCACCCTTCGGGGCCGAAAGTTTAGCCATGACACGGACTTTGGCATCATTTTGTGCCAAAACCACCATCTCCTGGCGCAGGTCTTCGAGCTTTACCACCAGACGATTCAACTCCTCGCGCTGCGACAGGTTTTCAACCTGCAGGCGATGGAACTCATTACGATCCAGATTGGTCATTACATAATCGGTAATCAGCCCGGTAAGGGCCAAAGCCAGAACCACAGATAAAGCCAGAACCCCTTTTACAACAGAACTCCTCACCGCAAAGCGACGAACCTGATGGGATCCTTCCGGTATGATCATTACGGTAAAACGTTTTGCTGGCAAATCCTTAAACCTCCTGAACAACCTGTTTTCACTGAATTTCAATGGTAATTAATAAAGGATTGTCAAGCCCACTGTCAAGATTAAAGGCACAACAAACAGCATTATAAAACACTTAAAACCAACACACCGAGAAAAAAACAATCGGATCTTTAAAGCGAAATACTGAGTGCAATCTCGTCACAGTCCGGAAACTTCACGCACTTGATGCAATCACTCCAGATTTTTTGCGGCAGTTCTGATTTCTCAATCACGTCAAAACCGAGCCTTTCGAAGAAGCTCTGCTGATAAGTTAAAGCAAAAACTCTGCCAATACCAAGCTGACGCGCCTCCGAAAGACAGGCCTCAACCAGGTGACTGCCAATTCCGCGTCCTGCAACATCTTCATGAACAACCAGGGAGCGCACCTCGGCAAGATCTTGCCAACAGATATTCAGAGCAGCGACACCTAAAACCTGGTCATCTTCAACAAAGACATAAAAATCTCTGATCGACTCAAAGATGTCCATCAGTGAACGCGAGAGCACCAGACCATCTTTAACGTAAACCATCAACAGCTGGTGTATTTGACGAGCATCCTGAAGAATCGCTTTTCTAATCATGAGTATTCCTGGCCATAATAGCTGAGTTAATTTTCTCAGGAAGCCGACGACGTGGAAATCAGCTCTTTCGCGTGCAGCAAGGTCTGTTCTGTGACCGTAGCCCCACCGAGCATCCTGGCCATCTCCTGAGCCCTCTCGTCATCCCCAAGGTGCTCCATCGCAGTCAGAGTGCGACCGTCAAGGTCGCGCTTAACAACGCGATGGTGGTGGTCGGCAAAAGCTGCCACCTGCGGCAGATGTGTCACACATAGAATTTGTGAGGTCCGACTCACGACTTGCAGCTTGCGCCCGACAGCAGTCGCTGCAGCACCACCGATTCCGGCGTCCACTTCGTCAAAGATAACCGTTGGCACCCTGTCCGCTTCCGGCGCAAGGCGCTTAAGGGCCAGCATTATCCTGGAGAGCTCGCCACCGGAAGCGACCTTGGTCAATGGCATCAGGGGCTCCCCAGGATTCGAACTGACCATAAATTCAACCCGCTCATGGCCGTCCGGCCCGGGGCTATCCAGTTCAGTGAAAGCCACGCCAAAGGAGGCTCCCGGCATAGCTAAGTCGGCCATCTCCTCGAGGAGCCCCCCCTCGAGCGCTTGAGCCGCCTTCTTGCGTGCCGCAGAGAGGGCTTCACCCTGAGCCCGACTCTTCTCAGAGAGAGCCGCGAGCTCTTCAGCGAGACTATCCCGAGTCTCTTGCGCATTGACCAGTTCGGCAATCTCTTGTTCAAAAGTTTCCAGCATAGCCAGGATTTCTTCTACAGCTGGTGCATACTTGCGTTTCAGGCGGGTCAATGTCGCAAGACGCTCCTCAATAATTTCGAGACGGTTCGGCTCAAAAGCAATCCGACCAAGGTAGGAACGCAGCCGGGTGGAGACATCTTCCAGCTCAAAAAGGCTGCGTTGAACGGTCTCTGCCAGCTCTGCCAGCTCCGGGTCAATCTCGCCGACCGATTGCAATTCAGACACCACGCCAGCTAAAACCTCACACACCGCACCATTGCCCTCATATAGGGCTTCGTAGCCACCACGAGTTACCCCTGCGAGGCGCTCGGCATTCTGCAACAGCAGTCGCTCAGCGAGGAGTTCTTCCTCCTCACCGGGAAGCAACTGTGCAGAAGTGATTTCATCAACTTGATGCTGCAGGAAGTCGAGACGTTGCTGACGATCACGCTCAGCATCCTGCAGACGCTCAAGCTGCTGAGCAACGTTCTGCATCAGCCCGTAAGACTCACGGTAGAGGTGCAAAGGCTCCTCAAGGCGACCGAACCGATCCAGAACCGTCAGATGAACATTTCGTTGCAGTAAAGACTGATGTTCATGCTGACCACAGACCGTTACCAGAAGTTCGCTCAAAGGCTGCAATTGTGCAAGCGTCACCAGGTTGCCATTAACATACGCGCGGCTCCGGCCGCCGCTTTGCACAACGCGTCTCAAAACGAGTTCATCGTCGACGGAAAAGCCGGCGGCTGTAAAGGCTTGCAGGATATCGTCACGCCCGGTCAGATCAAAAAGCGCTTCCACAGTTGCCTCACTTGCACCGGCACGAACGAGATCCGGACGCGCCCGATCACCCAACAGCAGGCCAAAAGCGTCGAGGACAATTGATTTACCTGCGCCGGTTTCACCGGTCAACACGTTGAAGCCTTCGTCGAACTGGACTTCAAGCCGATCAATGATGGCGAAGTTGGTAATGGTTAGATTGATGAGCATAGGGTCAGTGGCGCGTAGCGCGTAGTGAGTGGCGCGAATAAAACATCACAGCGACAAAAGTTGTAGGTGACGTCCATAGGTGCAAGGATGGACAGCAAAAGGGTTGGCTTTTTCTCGCCGCGCGCCTCCCGCTTCAAATTATCTTTCCCCCCAATGCAGCTTGGTACGAAGCACCTGGAAATAATCTTTACTCGGGCTCTTGATCAGCAGAGTAGAATGGTTTGACTTGCGCAATTCAACCACATCGCCGCACTCAAGAGGCATCCCCTCCTGTCCATCGGCAGTAAGGACAACATCCTGGTCAAGAGATTTAACCGCGATCCGGATCGTTGCTTCATCAGAAACAACAATGGGTCGATTGGTCAGTGTGTGTGGACAGATCGGCGCGATAGCATGGCAGTGGTTACCAGGATAGATGATAGGGCCGCCGGCAGCCAGGTTGTAGCCGGTTGATCCGGTCGGTGTTGACACAATCAGACCATCAGCCTTGAAGGTCGTCAAGTAATCATCATCAACCCAGGCTTCCATATCGATAATCCTGGCCAGAGCCCCCTTGTTGATAACAACATCATTAAGAACCCGATAGCGTGCAACCTCTTCTCCCTTGCGACGGATAACAGCCAACAGGCGCATACGTTCGGAGACGGTGAAGTCACCCGCGAGGACCTGCTCCAACATCGGGAAGAGTTCAGAGCGGGTAATTTCGGTCATAAAACCAAGGCTGCCGAGGTTCACTCCCAGGATAGGGGTACGCAGATCACCAACCAGGCGTGCGACCGAGAGCAGAGTACCATCACCACCGAGGACAACGACCATGTCAATCAGGGGTGGAATAGCCTGCGCAGGGTAGCCGTGCATATCAGGCATGGCCTTGGCCAGAACTTCATCGACAAAGACTTCAACTTCACGATCAACCAGCCAGGACACAACCTCGCCTGCAAGACTGACCGCGTCTTCGTTGTGACGTTTGGCAAAAATTCCGATACGCTTCATAGAACGATCCCTCCGAGTCAGCGAACACTATCACAACAAATCGTCAAAGTCTATGCCTATCAATGACTTACGCCATCCCCCTCTTGTCCACAAAGACCCTTTGTGATAAGGTTTAACCTTTGCGTTTCCGGACCAACCTAACCCTAAGTTTCGCATGGCAACAATGGATCTTTTTTCCTCAGAAACATCCGGAAAAGCTCCGGCACCCCTGGCCGAGCGCCTGCGACCGCAGCGCATCGATGAAATGGTTGGTCAGCAGCACCTCCTCGGCGAAAAGGGCATCTTGCGACGCCTGATCGAGCAGGACCAACTCACCTCTGCAATCTTCTGGGGACCACCGGGTACCGGCAAAACCACCTTAGCCAGAGTCATTGCTCAAACCACCCGCAGTTATTTCGTTGCCTTCTCGGCCGTCCTGCAGGGCGTCAAGGATATTCGCGAAGTCGTCGCCAAAGCCCAGCAGGAGAGAAACTACTACGGGCGGCGAACATTGCTCTTCATCGATGAAATTCATCGTTTCAACAAAGCTCAACAGGACGCACTCTTACCCTGGGTGGAGAATGGCGACATCATCCTGATCGGCGCAACAACAGAAAATCCATCCTTCGAGGTTAATTCCGCCCTGCTCTCCCGGTCCAAAGTGTTTGTTCTCGAACCCTTGGCGGCAGAGGATATCAAAAAACTTCTCAACCGCGCTCTCTCCTCACAAGAGGGGCTCAGCGAACAACATCTGACCATCGACGATGGAGCCATCACCTTCATCGCCGAACAATCTCATGGCGACGCACGCTCTGCACTGAACAGCCTGGAAGTCGCAGCGGCCACCGCCACCGGAAAAACCATCCTGCAAAGCGATGCGGCAGCCGCCATGCAAAAAGCTCCGATCCTCTATGACAAGGGCGCCGAAGAACACTATAACGTAATCTCCGCGTTCATAAAAAGTATGCGCGGCTCAGACCCGGATGGCTCCATTTACTGGCTGGCCCGCATGATTGAAGCGGGCGAAGACCCGCTCTTCATCGCGCGACGGATGGTCATTTTTGCCTCGGAAGACGTCGGCAATGCCGACCCGCGCGCACTGCAAATCGCTGTATCTGCCCAGCAGGCCGTTCACTTCATAGGGCTGCCTGAAGGCCGGATCCCGCTAGCTCAAGCTGTCACCTACCTGGCCACAGCTCCCAAGAGCAATGCAGCCTATGTCGCCATTGGCGAGGCGCAGAAAGAAGTCCGTCAGAGTGGCGCCCTGCCGGTTCCCCACCACTTGCGCAACGCCCCGACAGGCCTCATGAAAGAACTTGGCTACGGCAAAGACTATCAATACGCGCACAACCATGAAAACAGCGTTGTCACACAAAAGCACCTCCCCGAGGCCCTTGGTGACACAAGCTACTACCGCCCCAAAGAATCCGGTTACGAGAAAACCATCCGGGAAAGACTCGATTGGTGGGCTTCACAGAGGGTAAAGCAGGACGAGGAGAAAGAGACCGGGGACTAGGGACTTGAGAGAAATTATCATTCAGCCCTAACCCCCATCCCTACCCCCACCCACCAGCCTTCAGTCCCCAGCCTTCACCTCTAAAAACAGTCCCAACATAAGGGATACATTTGAATATAACTTCTTGACAATTATTTTAATTTACCTATAATTGTGCATAATTTTATTCAATTATAGTGCAATTAGACAAATATTCTTACCCAACTTATGGGAGAGCTTGAATTGGCAGATGGTAGGGTCTGCCCACATGGACTTCAGCCAGGAACATCTGTGCAAAGCACTGACCTGAAAAGCACCACCCGAAACACGAGAAAGACGCATCGACATTCGGACGATGCACATGAAGCACCTGTCACTCCAATCAACCAATCCGCACGAAAAATCAGCCGAGAAACGCTGATCAACAGGCTTAACTTCCTGCACTTTCAATCAGAAGCCTTAACGGTTCTGCTCACTCACCGACAAAATGGTCGGAGCCTGCGGCTGCACGCCATACCGGAACCTTGTGCGGACGAAAACTTCACTTGCCTCTGGAATGCGACGTTGCCTCCAGGCGTCGACCGTGGAGATTTTGAGCTGCGCCACCTGGAAGTTCCTCATGGTCACCATATTCTGCAAGTAGCTCTGGGAAAAGCCAGCCTGACCGAAAATGGCTTAACCTGCCAACTTCCGGAAGTCTGCCACCAACTGACTTCCCGCCGAATCAGACGACACTTCTGCTCTGATATCGCAGTCAACGTTATACAAAACGGTGCCAGTTTCTCCGGCACCCTGGAAGACTTCAGCGCAGCGGCTTTTCGCCTGGAGCTACAGGCGAAACCGCCCCAAACCTTTCAGTGGCTGAAGCAGGAAGAGCCGCTCACCGTGATCTTCAGCCAGTCAGGGCAGACACTGCTTTCAACTCCAGGCCAGCTATTGCGCAGTCACGGCAAACGTGACCAGCATACGGTCGTAGTAAAACCATCCCTTGCCCAGCAAAGCCGTTTTCCGGCAAAGAAACATCGCAATCGCCGCCTGGCTCTTCGTCCGGCCCCGGAAGCTGTTTTTACTCACCCACTGAC
>SBFN01000117.1 GCA_006226895.1 Deltaproteobacteria bacterium
GCTCGGCTTGTTGTTTGACAGCCAGGTCGACGGCCTCCGCCACTAGTCGTTCAGCCAGAACCGCGCAGACGCACCCTGCGGCAAAGCCATAAACCAGGCCCATTTTGAACAGGGTTCCGGCCTCCATCTCGTAATTGAGGAGCTTCAACTGTCGGTATTCATCGCTGATGCCCTGCAGGGAGCGCAACAGGTGCGGGTTGGCCGAGTCGCTGCGTTCCTGGCCTTCGTAGAAGGTGTCGACACTTGCCGTAACGCCCAAGTGCGATCTGATACCAAACTTTTTCGCCGCTCTGGCCAGTGCTATGGTGACATAGGGGTCGGCCGAGGCAGGGAACTCGACCGGAGCGATATCCAGTGCGGCCCCCTGTCTGCACAGGGCGGCGTTCGAAATCACCAGGTCTCCAGCCTTAACCTCGGTCGCTATGCCGCCGCTGGTGCCGACTCTGATGATGGTGCGGATGCCGACGGACACCAGTTCGTTGACAACGATCGACATTGAAGGTGCACCCATGCCGCTGGTAGAAGCGACAAACTTGCCTCCGTTGGTCATTTGACACAGGTAACTGTGCAGGCCACGATTTTCTGAGAGCGTTGCTAAGCAGCAGACGCCTTCGGTTTCTTTTGCGATGCGCTGTGCCCGCTCCGGATCGCCACAGAGCAGCGCGGCGGTCGGCGCTACAGCCCCGAGCTCTTTTTTGCCGAAACCAATGTGGTAAAGCGGTTGCTGGGTCATCCTCTTACCCTCCAGAAGTGCATTATACCTACTACAATACTAGAATCTTCCCGGCCGATCGCAACAATCAAAGTGGAGCACGGCTGATGACAGCAGCTTGTTGACCTTTTCACCCGGTACTCCAATTCTCTGCAGCAAGACTGTAAAATGGTAAGCTGTGGTGGCAGGCTCTCAATTTCTTTCTCTTGATGGTTCAAGCGGGTCGCATGAAAGTGAACAAACTTGAAGAGATGTTGCACACCATTGACGCAGAGGCCCGGGCTACAGCTTTTCTGACGGGCCGATCGAGTTTCGATTGCCGGGTCATGGAGGCGTTGGAGCAGGTACCGCGTTCAGCTTTTGTACCGCCGGAATTGATCGATTATGCCTATGACAACAGACCTCTGCCGATCGGTCGGGGGCAGACCATTTCGCAGCCCTATATCGTCGCCTTAATGACCGACCTGCTCGAGCCGCAACCAAGCCAAACCATTCTCGAAATCGGTACCGGTTCCGGCTACCAGGCCGCCATCCTTGCGCAACTGGTGCAACATGTCTACAGCCTGGAAATCATCCCTTTGCTGGCTGTCGAGGCTGCCGCACTGCTCTCCCGGCTGGGTTATGCCAACATCAGTGTTCAGGCCGGCAACGGTCACGACGGCTGGCCTGAACACGCCCCCTATGACGGCATCATCATGACTGCAGCCGCGACCTGCCTGTCGCCTGCACTGCTCGATCAATTGAAACCAGGCGGCCGACTGGTTGTTCCTTTCGGACGGCCCCATATGACGCAGGACCTGCTGCTGGTCGAAAAGGACATCGACAGCAAATTCCACAGCCGGAAAATTCTCGAAGTGGCTTTTGTGCCGATGATGGACGAGGATCATGATTCGGCGATCACTCATGGGAAGGGGTGAAACGCGCTTTTGGCTGCAGCAATCAATCGCTGCCTTCCAATTTTAATCACACCTTTGTTCAGAAGCCTGGAAGCGAATCGTTGTTGGCAACAGGTAAGCCGTGGCTGCAAGCAGCAGCAAAAGGCTATAGCCGAACTCAACGGCGAGAATGGTCGCAAACGCGGCACCAACGACAGAGAGACAGCTGTTAATTCCCCAGGCCCAGGGAACCTCGGCCTGGTGCTTCTTGTTGAGAAGTTTCAGTCCGAGCGGGAAAGGCATGCCCATGATCACTGCTACCGGTGCCAGCACCAGCACCGTCAGTGCAGCGCGTAGCGGCATTGTCAGCGGCAGTGTCGCTTCTAAGAGCGTCCCAAGCAACAATACATAGATCAGCAGGAGGCTGCTTGTAGCGGCTGTCCAGCGCCAGGGGCGACAAACACGGAATCTTCCTGTCAGTGCACTGCCGGTCGCTGAGCCGATCAGAAGAACGGCCACGACCAGCGCGGTCGCATAGACCGGATGGCCGAGATAAAGAACGAAGCGATGAATCAGGGCTAACTCTGTCCACATATAACCGACCCCCAGCCCTCCAAAATAGACCAGCACATGCCAATGCTTGCCTTTCCCCTTTGGCAGTCGGATCAATGGCAACAGAATCAACAAAGTGGCCAGCAACGATAACACCCCGGCGGCCAGAACCGCGACCAGCATTCCCAGTTCGATGAAGGGCAGATTACGCTGGCCGTAGAGGCTGACCAGCGTATTGATCTGGCTCCAACGCAGGAACTGGGAGAAGAATGGCTGGTCATCGTCAACCGGTTGAATCCGGAACGTATAGTTGTTGTAGAGCTGTGCCCTTTCGGGCCCCAGAACCTCATCAAAAAGTCGGAACAGGGAATCATCTTGCAGACGGTTGTAGTGTTGTCGCTCCTCCGGCAGCAGGTCGGGCAGAAGGGCCGGATCAAAGGCCCAGCGCTTTGCAAACGCCCTGATCGCAGCCAACTCAGCCTTTGTGTACGGAGTCCGCTTGATGCAAAACGTCAAGGTTCCCCAGCTACGGACAGCAGCGATCCGGTCTTGTGGATTTGTGACTCCCGCATCCTGAAGGGTCTCCACCAGGGTCGCCAGCAGCCGCAGTGGGTTGCGTACCGGATAATCGACCCAGCTGGTTACGGTCAGCAGCCCTTGAGGGCTGAGCTTGCTCCAGGCCTGCAGCAAGGCTTCGCGGGTCAGCAGGGGCTGCTCGTGCAGTGCAAAGAGCCCGGCATTGCCGCCAAAGCCGCCGACTCTCGGCAACATGATCAAGTCGTATTGCCGCTGATCGCGGGCGAGCCAGGTTCGCGAAGCGAGGGGCTGCCAAGTGACCCTGGAGTTGTTGAAGACTCGACTGAAGCTGGTCGGTGCTGCCGTGCGCAACAGCTCAACCAGGGGCTTATGCGCTTCAACAGCAATAACAGTTTCAGCGCCCCGGTCGAGCGCCAGGGCAACATCGACACCGGTGCCGGCGTTAAGCACCAGCACTCTGCGAGGGGTGCCCAGGGCATAGGGCAGGGCGAAGGTTGATGCGTTGCGGGGGTTGTCTCTCCCCGCGGCCCGCGGCAGATTGCCGATGCTGTCTCCGTTGATGAAGACGGCCGGTGCTTGCGGCATTTCACCCAACCAGTTAAAGCTGACTCCTGCTGCGCCACGCAGCACCGGAGCGTCCACGATATGGATTTGGCCGGCCGCAGCAGGTTGGTTGGCCAGGATACTGGCCTCTGGCAAATCGAGTGCGCGGCGTAAATCTTTATACTGAGAAAGTTCCAGTTCCGTTGCCTGCACCAGGAAGATCGCCACCAATGCCAGGCTGCCCGCCAACACACCGCGAGTGGCAGTTCTGCTGCCCGGCAGCAGTGCCGCCGCTGCTGCCAGAGCCAGGAGCCCGAAGCAGGGCGGCAACTGCTGAGGCAGCAGCAGCGAGAGCCCTGCCAGACCGAGCAGGCAGCCGAGTCCGGAACCGAACATGTTGGCAAAGTAGTAGCTGCCGATGCGATCAGTTTCGAGGGTGAAGATCAAGCCGATGGTCAGAGCCCCGCAGGTGAACGGAAGCATCAGAAGAAGAGCCACCGCAGATAGTTTTATGACCTCGCTGATATCGACAAACAGCAGAAAGGAATCAAACCCGCCTAGCAACCCCTGTGTCATGGTCAGCGAACCTGCCAATGTCACAGCGCAACAACAGAGCAGAAGCGGTAACAGTTGCGCCTGTCGTGTTGTCATCCATTGTCGGGCCAGGGCGAGGAGGGTGCCGGCAGCGCCGAAGCCGAGCAGGGCGATCGAAATAACCAGGTAGGCAAAATGGTGCCATTGACTGGTGGACAGGATTTGCAGTAGCGCTATCTGAAAGGCGAGCAGGGCGGCAGAGACCAGGGCCAGCGACAGGTGTTTGCGATTACATAGCCCACTCATTCTTCAGCGACCCTCTTGAAAGGGACGAATCTGACCGGCATCAGGTTGGTGGAGATTGTCTTGCCATCCCTTTTCTGGAGGAGCATCAAGGTCTGTACGAAGAAAGGCGAGCCCACAGGGATGATCATCAGCCCGGATTCAGCCAACTGCTCGATCAGTGGCGGGGGAATAAACTCAGCTGCTGCCGTAACAATGATCGCATCGAAAGGCGCATGCTCCTGCCAGCCGTAATAACCGTCAGCAGACTTGGTTTTGACATCGGTGAAGCCCAGTTGCTTTAAGCGTAACGCAGCCGAATCAGCCAATGGCGGGATAATCTCTATAGAGTAAACTTGTGCCCCGGTGGCTGCCAGTATCGCGGCCTGGTAGCCTGAACCTGTGCCGATCTCGAGAATCTTGCGCCCGGGACCGGGCTTGATGATCTCTGTCATGAAAGCGACGATGAAGGGCTGTGAAATAGTCTGTCCATGCCCGATCGGCAAAGGGCGATCCTGGTAAGCATGTTGGGACATGGACTCTGGCACAAAGAGGTGGCGGGGCACTGTGCGCATGGCTGTCAGAGTTGTTGGGTCCTTTACTCCGCGCGCAAGAATTTGCTCTCTGACCATGGCCTCGCGATCTTCTCCGCGTTCGCTCGAGGCGACTACACCAAAGCATAAGAGCTGAACCAGGCAGAGCACAAGGACGCTGCTACACGCTGATTTGCGCCGTATCTGCATAAGCACCCCCGGGGTCGCGGCAAACTACGACTCACATGAGACGTTAACGAGTCTGCACCAGGTCGCCCGCCATGTCCCTGAAGTTAGAGCATCCTTTCCCAGCTCACCCGGCAAAGGTCTGGGTCACCAGCCCAGGAAATGTCGAGTTTGCCCCTGTGGGCTTTATGAAGAACTCGACCCAGGCGTTCGGCCAGTTTCTTATCAGTGGTCTCGATGACAAGCTTGTCATCGTTACGGAGTTTACGAATAACCCTCTCAAAAGGGTTTTTCTCAAGAGCTTTGTGCTCTTCGTTTTTAAGAATTTGTCGAATCTCCTCTTCATGCTTCCATAGATAGCTGCCGCTTAAGGTCACGATCCCCTCCGGGTAACCCGTTGCGATCTTCTGGCATGCCGGGCAGTTAATCCAGTTTGTTTTGGGATCACTTTCCAGCTTAAGATACTCCTCCGGATCAAGTGTCCAGTGTTGATTTTGGTAAACCGTTTTGCAGGTCGTGCAAAGTGATGGCTCTTTTAGCGCTTCCCCAGGCCTGAACGGGTCAAGGTTGGTCGGTTGGCGTCCACGCTTGCTGCTGATGCCATATTTCCGGGTATCTTTTTTCATGATCTCCTCCTTTTCTGTAGCCTGTCTATCTTCACTTCAACTATATCACTATTTTTCACACCCAAGTGCTCCACAACGGACAAATAACTACTGTTTATTAAATAGTTAGCGGAACAGCGTGAATTCGGAGTCATTCATGATAAGTAAAGTCCAGAACAACGAGGATCACCCCTCAGGAGCTTTGGACACTGGTTATGTGCGTTACATTTTAGTGTTCCCAAGTCCCAGTCGATATATGTGTCGCAAGGTTGATTTAAGAGTGCTCAGCGATCCCAGTAGAGGTAGTGTGGCGATTCGGAGAGCAGTTCCAGGCAGGCTGCCAATGAACCTGTAAAATCGATCCGTTGCCAACGTTTCAGGTTGTGGAAGTATTCGATCCGCCACTGGGCGTTATCAGCACTGCGGATCAATCGAGCGAAGCTCTCGTCCCCATTGAGCAGGTGCAGTTCATCGCCATCTGCGGATACCGTGAACTCCGCCAGGACCGGGTCGGCCTTGATCAGCTGTTTTGCTTCTTCCAATATCTTTTCCATGATCATATCTCCAGGCAGTTGCGCTCATCATTCCAGTATGGCGAGAGCTTGCGCAAGCGAGCAATAATATCTGGCAGGACCTCAATGATCCGCTCGATATCCTCTTCGTTATTGTAACGGCTCAAGCTGATACGCACCGAGCCGTGGATCGCGGTAAAGGGCACCTGCATTGCCTTGAGGACATGGGACGGGTCAAGTGTGCCGGAGGTGCAGGCCGAACCGCTCGAGGCGCAGATGCCGTGGCGGCTCAACTCGAAGAGGATGGCCTCTCCCTCAATACCGTGGAAGGCAAGGTTCAGGGTGTTCGGCAGGCGCATGGCGGCTTCTTTACCATTCACCTCTACAGCTGGGATGCGCTCAACCAGGGCATTTTGTAAACGGTCACGCAGATTACGCACGCGGCCCTGCTCATCGGACACACCGGCTATCGCCAGCTCGCACGCTTTGGCCAGGCCAACGATATAGGCGACATTCTCTGTGCCGGCCCGGCGTCCCTTCTCTTG
>SBFN01000012.1 GCA_006226895.1 Deltaproteobacteria bacterium
AACCCGACCGGAATTGACGCACTGGAATGGGCGGAACGGATGGCTGAATATGGCGCCGGAGAAATTCTTCTGACGTCCATGGATTGTGATGGCACCAAGGATGGTTATGACATCCCCTTGACCCGCGCGGTCAGTGATCGTGTCGAAATCCCGGTGATCGCTTCAGGTGGCGTGGGCAATCTTGAACATATTCGTGAAGGGTTGGTTGAAGGCGCTGCCAGTGCGGCCCTTGCGGCAAGCATTTTCCATTTTCGAGAGTATACGATTGGGGAATGTAAGGAATATCTCAAGGAAAATGATGTGCCCGTGAGGCTTTAGGTTGTTTAATGAACCATGAAGAGCACGAAAGGCACGAAGAAAACACAAAAACACGGGTCTATAACCCAAATAAAGGGATTTTCTTTACGCCCCTTTTCTGCTCCTTCGCGCCTTTGCCTAAAGCGCCTACTTTTGGTGCGATAAATCCTTACAACCGTTGTTTGGGTTGTAAGTCCAAAAAAACAGGTTCTTAAAAGCTTTACTCTGTGGGCTTCGTGTCCTTCGTGGTGAACAAAAAGGGCTCAAATTATGAAAGAACGCAACGATATTCTGGATGCCGTCCAGGATCGTAAGCAGAATCCGTCAGAAAAATCCTACGTGGCCTCACTTTATGCTAAGGGTCTTGATAAGATTCTCGGTAAGATCGGTGAGGAAGCCACGGAAGTTGCTGTTGCCGGTAAGGGTGGTGAGGTCGACGAAGTTGTCAGTGAAGTGGCAGATTTATGGTTCCATACCCTGGTGTTGCTGAGCTATTACGATTTGCCCCCTGAAAAAATTTATGCAGAGCTGGAGCGGCGTTTCGGCCTGTCCGGTCTGGAAGAAAAAGCCAGCCGTAAAAGCTGACACTTTTGACAATGCAGGGTTTTGCCGGCTGGGCTTGGAGACGTTCAGGAGAAGAGCCCCTTATGTGTTCTCAGTGGTCTCTGCGCCTCTGTAGTAAAAATTTTGCCTGGCCTTCTGCTTGAAAGGTCTAAGGAGATAGCAAGGAATGAGTATTCAGGATCAATTGCTTGATGCGATGAAGGTCGCGATGAAGGCGAAAGACAGCTTGCGTCTGACCACGATTCGCATGGCCCGTACCGCTTTGAAGAACGTTGAGATAGACACGCGTCAGGAGCTTGATGAAGCCGCTGCGATCAAGGTCCTTTCGACCCTGGTCAAGCAGAGGCGGGAAGCGGCGGAGGCCTATCGCGAAACACGTCCGGAGCTGGCGGAAAAGGAAGAGTTGGAAGTAGCGGTCCTGCAGGAGTTCCTGCCGGCTCAGCTGAGTGAGGCCGAGATTGAGGTGTTGGTGGCCAAGGCGATTGCCGAAAGCGGAGCCGACTCCATGAAGGCGATGGGTGCGGTTATGAAACTGGTCACCCCTCAAACCACCGGACGAGCCGATGGTAAACTGGTCAGCAACCTGGTCCGCAAACTTCTGGCGGGGTAAGCCAAAGGAGCTGTTTCCTGTATGAACGGCATTGATATTGCCATCCTTGTCATCCTCTGCGGCTTTTTGCTGAAGGGGTTGCTGCGCGGCCTGCTCAAGGAAGTTTGTTCTTTGGCAGGCCTTTTTGTCGGCGCCTTTCTGGCTTTTCGCTATCATGGGCCTTTGGCCGATGCTCTTTTGAAGTCAGTCGATCTGCCTGCGCAAATCGCTGTTGCCGTTACCTTTACCCTTCTGTTTTTGGTGACCATGGTGTTTTTTATTGTCCTTGGTTTCCTGCTCTCACGGTTTATCAAGTTGCTCTTTCTTGGTGGTTTCAACCGACTCCTCGGCGGTGTCTTCGGTTTGTGCCAAGGGGTCTTGTTGCTTGCCGTGGTGCTCTTTGCCCTCTCGTTACGTCCCATTCCCTGGGGATTGGATCAGTCAATGAAAGAAGCGTCCCTGGCGCCACCTTTTGTCGAGCTGGGTAATGCTGCACTTGAGGGCAGTCAGCGCGTTTTGAAATGAGCCCGGAGAAAGTAGCTCACAAAGAGAAAGCCATGGCAGACAGCCTGGTGCAACTTGAGTTTGCCAAGGTCGTCAAGTTGGTGGTGGCTAAGACCCAGACAACTTACGGTCGAACCTTGGCAGAGGCTCTTCACCCTCTTCACGAGCGGCCCAGGATCGAAGAGGCCCTGCGTGAGGCGAAGGAGGCCGTTCAGCTCCTTAAGGAAGATGGGCCTTTAGCGATTGGCTCCGGAGATGACCTCCTGCCTCATCTGGAGCGCTTGAAGACCGAAGGCCTGCGCCTGGAGGCAGAGGTCTTGTGTTATGTGCAGGCGGCCCTCGAAGCGGCCAAGGAATGTCGGCAGAAACTTCTGAAGAGTGAAGTCTGCCCATCTCTTCAAGCTTTTGCGAGACGCTTGGCCCTGTTCCCTGACCTTGCCGCCGAGATTCGACGCAGCATCGGCCCGCGGGCTGAAATTCTTGATTCGGCTTCTTTCGAATTGGCCGATCTGCGAGATGGCCTCAAGGGGGAGCGTAATCGAGTCAAGCGTCAACTGGATCGGTTGCTGCAGGACGACGGGTTGCAGGGTGTTTTTCAGGAGTCGTTGATCACTGATCGCAACGGCCGTTATGTTGTCCCGGTGCGGGCGGACCATAGCGGTCGCCTGAAGGGCTTTGTGCACGACATCTCTGCCAGTGGCCAAACCCTCTATGTTGAACCAGCAGCGACTTTGGAAAGCAACAACCGGGTTCAGACCCTGTTGCACAAGATCAGTCGTGAGGAAGAACGTATCCTGGCCAGACTGACTGCCAGCGTACGTGAGGTTCGAAAGCCTCTGGCAGAGAACCAGGCGATTCTGGCTC
>SBFN01000168.1 GCA_006226895.1 Deltaproteobacteria bacterium
TTGTTTATTGATACGGGAAAGAGCTCTATTCGTCTGCAACGTGCTCTTCATAGCGCTGCTCAATCTTTAACATCGGTCTGATAAGCATGGTGATGACAAACAGTCCGACGGCGAAAATGCCGAGGGTAATACTGATCTCCACCCCGGTGGGAACGTAGTCAGTCAATTCACCCAGCGGTGAGGGGATGAATCCAGGAATAATCAGACCGAAACCCTTCTCAATCCATATGCCTGTAAATAGCAGAATACAGGCTGGCATCATCCACAGGGGGCCCTTCTGTTTCGAATGGAAGGCAAGTAACAGGGTGCCAAGCACATTGATGGTGATGGCAGTCCAAATCCAGAGCACTAACGAGTTGTGACCTTCGAGACCGAAATACAGATACTCGGCGGGCAGGCTGTGATGGGTGGGAGTGTAAAATTCTTTGAAAATTTCTGAGAAGAGCATCAACAAGTTGATAATCGCGGCAACGACAATCATATTCCGTAGCTTGTTGAACAGGCCCTTATCGATCTTAAACGGGGTCATTGTATGGATAATCACCAGGATCACAGTAATCAGGGCTGGCCCCGCAGCAAAGGCCGAAGCGAGGAAGCGAGGCCCAAGCAGCGGATTGTTCCAAAATGGGCGGGCAGGAAGTCCCTGGTAGAGAAACGCGGTGACCATGTGAATTGAGACTGCCCAGAAGATCGATAAGAAAACCCAGGGGCGATATCTCTTTTCGTTGGGTTTTCGGAAGTTGTAGCGGCAATAGAGTATATAGAGTGGAATCAGCAGGTTGAGAGCCAGATAGCCGTTCAGGACGATGATATCCCAGGCGAGGATGGAGTCTGGCCAGTTAAGAATGCCGATACCGGGGATCAGGTGCCAGGCGCGCAGGGGGCCGCCGAGATCTACAGTGATAAAGAGCAGGCACATCACCAGAGCGCCAACGGCAACGCCCTCGCCGACGATAACCACGCGGTGGAATTCCTCGTCCTTGAATATATAGGCGGGCAGAATCAACATGACCGCCGCCGCCGCGACCCCGACCAGAAAGGTGAAATTGGAAATGTAGAGCCCCCAACTGACAATGTCGTTCATGCCGGTGGCACCGAGTCCTTCCCGGGCCTGGATTGAATAGGCGTAACATCCTCCGACGATAAAGCCGAACAGGCAGAGCAAGTAAATCCGATACGCTACCCCTCCGGTAAAACTCCAGACGGCAGAGTCGAAAACGAAGCGGATGAGTCCTTTTTCAGATTTATTATTCATTATTCGGCCTTTAGCTCAAATTGCTCCGGATTTTTGGTTAAGCAGCAAAATCAGCAATATTAATCCATGAAATACCAGAACTTCGGATCGGTCCCCAGCTCTTCCTTGAGACGAAAAACCTTCTTTTTCTTCAGTACATATCTGATTTCACTATTAGGATCGAGCAGGTTGCCAAAGACTCGGGATCCGGTCGGGCAAGCCTCGGTGCAAGCGGTCAACTTGCCTTCGCGGGAGCGCTGAATGCAGAAGGTGCATTTCTCCATCTCGCCCTTGTTGCGTCTGCGGTTGCCTAGATAGTGCTGTTTCTTGGTCAGTTCCTCACTGGGAACTTCTGGTTCGTTCCAGTTGAAACGCCGTCCCCAATAGGGGCAGGCCGCGAGGCAATAACGGCAACCGATGCACCAGTCGTAATCGACGACAACGATACCATCTTCTTCTTTCCAGGTGGCTTTGGTCGGACAGGCTTTAACGCAGGGCGGATCCTCACAGTGGAAACACTGGGCCCCCATGTAGAATTTATCTTCCACCGGGACCTCGTGGAAATACTTACCATTGCCAGATTCGACATTCATCTGCCCGTGCTCCATCTCAAAGATGCGCACGTACTGAGTTGCTTCTTTGCGGTCGAGATTGTTCTCTTTGATGCAGGCGTCAACGCAGTCCATGTAGCCTTCGCAGCGCGAGATGTTAAAGGCGTAGCCGTAGAGGACATTTCCCACCGCTTCCTTGGTGCTGATCTGAACATTCTCTTTACGCTTCAGATCCGCCAGCCTCTCCAGTCGGGTGGCGGTCTCCTGCTTCTCCTCTTCAGTCATCAACCGGTAGTTCTTTTTGAAATATTCACTCCAGCCCAGTGCGAACTCCTCAGAAGAACCGGGCATGGCGCCGCAGCCTGTGAGGAGTGCCGCACCGCCAGCCGCCAATGCGCCTTTCAGGAAAGTGCGTCGGCTGTTGCGGCAGGATTTCTTGCCGGGTCTGCCCTGCAGGAGCAGGCTCTGCTCTTTATCTTTTTTGGAGGAACACATCGCTTATCCTCCTATTTGTTCAGTGTCTTTGAGTAGGTTTTCGGCCATCGTGTTTCAAACCTCGGTGAATGTGGATTGTGGCATTCGGTGCAGCTCCAGATCACCCGGTCGCCGTCCCAGTAATTGTCCCGTTTGCCGTGGGCCCCGCCGATCCAGTCTTCCTTCTGCCGGAAATGACACTGACCGCAGAGTTGGTAGGCATGGTCAAAATCGATCTTGTCGCCCCCCTCGAGGGCCAGGAAGTCACGTTGCTCTTTATGGTGACAGGTGGTGCAGGGGAGCTTTTGCTGACCATGACTGAGATTGATTCCGCCGTGGGCCAGCTTGAGGCCGTCATTGACCTGCGGCTGGTTCGCCTTTCCGGAGTGGCAACGGCTACAGCGGAAGCGTTCGATCTGATCCTTTCGGGTTTTGACCCAGAATGACCCGGAGGGGTGCTTCTCCCGCGCTAAAACGGTATTCTCCGGGAGCGGGATCACAGCATCCACCAGTTGTCCGCTGACCGGCTCGGTGGCTCCGGCGATCGCCGCACCCAGTTTACTCTCACTGGCCGCACTCGGCTTGGCAGTGACTAGCATGGTGACGAGCAGAATTGTCGGGAGAACATGATAACGGTTCATTCTTTTGAGTGTCCTTTAACCTGGGGAAATACCCTGTACTATTTCCTCTCAAACCTGACCAGTGGCGTCATAGGTAGGGGCACGTGGCACTGCCGACAATTGCCCCGCGAGGAGTGCTCAACCCTGATTTCCACCACCGCGCCCGGACCTGTGTGACAAGCGATGCAGTTCTCCCGCATCTGCAGGTTGTGGGGAATTGGCGGTGGCCCTCCGGGGAGTTGAGCCTGACCGAGGCGCGGCGGGCTGATACTGACCCAGTCGTGCTCGACAAAGTTCTTGTCGGTATTTAGCCGAACATGGCATTGACGACACGCTTCCTTCTCAGGGTGTGGAGTGAGCGGAGCACTTGCGGCCAGTTCTGCGTTCCAACCGCCCTTGGCGTGGCAGGCCAGACACTCTGTCTTGTTTTTGCTGAAGGTGGTTTCCACCGGATGTGGGATCACCGGAGGGGAGCCCGGGTATTGCCTGCGATCATAGTAGGTCGCCAGGGTCCGGTTGCCGGAATCGCCAATCATGTAGTTAGGTGGGATTTCCTCATAACTTCGGAAAATTTTGTCGCCACTGTCATCAAAGCTGGGCGTAGCGTCTCCCGCGTAAACCTGCCTTACATTGAGCGTCTGAACCGCAAGGACACAGAAGCCTACAATCAAAAGGCAGACGGTTGCGGTGCGGGACACACTTTTACCAATCTTCTTCGCTTTTGTTTTCATTAGGCTTTTTCCAATCTCACAGCACATTTTTTATAGTCGGGCTGTTTAGAAATCGGGCAGAATGCATCCAGGGTCACCTCGTTGATCAGGTAGCCCTCATCGAAAAATGGTACGAAGACCTGGCCTTTCGTCGGCATGCCACGACCGTTGATGCTGGCCGGCATAGTGATCGATCCGCGCCTGGAGATGATCTTGACCATCTCACCATTAACCACACCAAGATTGGCTGCATCGTCCGGGTTAATCTCGACATAGGCCGAAGGAACAGCACCGTTAAGGACGGGAACACGTCTGGTCATGGAGCCGGTATGCCAGTGTTCGATGACCCGGCCGGTATTGAGCCAGAAGTTGTACTCCTGGTCCGGGGACTCTGCAGGTGGCTCGTAAGGCCGCTGCCAGATCCAGGCTCGGTTGTCCGGCTTGCCATAGAAGTGGAAATCCTCGCCTTTAGCAGCCGGATCGTATTTAGCATGGAAACGCCACTTGGTCTCTTTGCCGTTGACGAAAGGCCACTGGACACCTGAGCGTTTTTTCAAAACATTATAGGGAGCCATGCGGTGTTTGGGACTGTCATGGAAGCGGGAGTATTCGTTCCAGATCATCTCGATATGGTTCTCTTCGGTCCAGGGAAACTGCTTCTCGAAACCGAGCCTCTTAGCGACCTCAATCAATTGCCAGGTATCACTCATCGCCTCGCCAGGAGGGTTAAGAATTTGCTCGAAATGCTGGGTGCGCCGCTCCGAATTGCCGTACATCCCTTCTTGCTCGATCCACATCGCCGCCGGTAAAATGACATCTGCGATATCGGTGGTCGGGGTCGGATAAACATCGGAAACAACTACGAAGCGGTCCTTCTTCAGAGAACCTTCGCGGTAGCGGATCAGGTTAGGCATAGTCACCATTGGGTTGGTGACCTGAATCCACATGAATTTAATGTCGCCACGATCCAAAGCGCGGAACATCTCCACCGTGTGGTAGGTTGGTTTGGGATCGATGTTCGAAACCGGAACATTCCAGATTTCGGCCGCCATTTTTCGGGCCTTTTCTTTCATGACCACACCATGCGGTAGTTTATGGGTCAGAGTGCCAACCTCACGTACGGTACCACAAGCGCTTGGCTGGCCAGTGAGAGAGAAAGGGCTGTTGCCAGGGGTGGATATCTTGCCGGTCAGCAGGTGAATGTTGTAGACCAAGTTATTGATCCAGGTGCCTCGGGTGTGCTGGTTCATGCCCATGCACCAGAAGGAGGTGACCTTCTTGTCAGGGTCGCCGTAGAGCGATGCGAGGTACTTGATATCCTTGGCAGGAACACCAGAGATCTTTTCGACTTTCTCCGGAGTGTAGTCCTTGAGGAACTCAGTCCACTGCTCAAATGAGATATTCTGGGCCTTGTCCTTGAACTTGAAGTGATCTTCGGTTCCATAGCCGATGTTGGTCTTGCCGCGGTGGAAGGAGACGTGTTTTTTGACGAAGTTTTCGTTGACCCAACCGTTGCGAATAATTTCATAACAGATAGCGTTGGCCACCGCCAGATCGGTCTGCGGCTTAAACAGGATCGACTTGTCGGCAGCCTGACTAGTACGAGTGGTACGGGTGGCAAAATCGATGATCTGCACATCTTTTTTGCGCTTGCGGTTAGCCAGCATGCGCGAGAAAAGTACCGGATGCATCTCTGCCATATTGTTGCCCCAGGTGACGAAAACATCAGCATAATCCATGTCTTCGTAACAACCCATAGGCTCGTCAAGACCGAAACTGGTCATGAAGCCGGTAACAGCGCTGGCCATGCAGAGGCGAGCGTTGGCTTCAACATTGTTGGTGCCGATGCAGCCCTTGAACAGTTTCGAGGCGGCATAGCCGTCCGGGATCGTCCACTGCCCGGAGCCGTACATGGCGACCGAATCCTTGCCATGCTTGCCAATGGTCTCTTTCATTTTGTCAGCAATCAGATCAAGCGCCTCACTGATCGGCACGTCGACCATTTTCCCGTCTTTACGTACCTGGGCGGTCTTGATCCGATCCTTCCCGTAGAGAGCCTGGATCGAATGGTAGCCCTTAACGCAACAGAGGCCCTTGTTGACGCTGCAGGCAGGATCACCTTTAACGGCAACCGCGCGTCCGCCCTGAACCCCAACCAGCAGACCACAGCCGGTGCCGCAGAAACGGCAGGGGGTTTTTTTCCACTGGAAACCTGTCGCAGAGTCGTCCATTCTCTGCCAGTCTCCAAAGGTGATGCCAGGGAAGAGGACGGCTGCGGTCATCAATGCACTCTGAGCAGCGGCGGCTTTGATAAAATCTCGTCTGGTGAGGTTCATTTTAATCCCTTTAGTTCCCGGTTCTATTATCGTCGGCATGGCCATAGGTCATGCTTAAGGATTGCAGGCAGGATAGTTTTTTAAGCTGGGCTTGCAGGCGTTTGTCAGTCTCTTTATCGGGTGTGTCGGTGACCAGAACGACCACTTCCTGATTCTCAGCAGGAATTATTTCGCAATAGTCCGTGGCCTCCAGGGCTGCGCACAAGGCATCTTTATTACCCTCGGTTGGGATAGCCAGATAGCTGAATACAGGCATAGCTACTCCTTATTGTAATGGCTTTAAATGAGGCAGTTAAGGCTAATGAGTTGTCGGCGACAGATGTTCAATCTTTTTAGAGAGCCCTATTGTACAGAGAGGTTCTCTCTAGCAAGCCTGTGTTCTATATGGAGTCAACAAGGAACCCTGATAACAGGACTTGTTGATATCTGTGAAGTGCTTTGATCAATTAATAAATATAACAGCTTTTTATGGAAGTTTATTGACCTATGTCAAAAAAATAGAAGAGGAGGTGGTTTTTGGTAAGCCATTGAATAATGATTAACGGGTTTATTTCTGAGAATCTAGACATGACCTGAATTAACGACAGCAGTATGGCACTCTAACTGTCTTGTTTATTCTCTTATTCAGGTAGACACCGTTCTTGGCACTGATCAAAAGAACAACGTAAGTAAAGCTTATCGCCACTGCTAACGGAGGATAAAAGTTGAACACCTTCTAGATTACACTGGACGGTAGCCGTAGGACAAAAACATCTGCCTCGCTGCCGGCAGTCAGCCCCGGGCTATCGATCTCAACCGGAAGAAGAGCTTGCGCTCCCTGAACACTGCGGTGCTGACCAGATCCTTGATGAAAAAACGGATCGAAAAACGGGCGGCCGTCACGCATTTCAATTCGACCCCAGAGAAAACTTTGTCGTTTGCCGTCACCTTTGACGTCATCTGTCAGGGTTGCCCGCAAACGAGGCAGACAGGGTGCAGTCCAGCCGGCCAATCTTCTCAAGGCGGGATAGACAAAAAGCTCATAAGTGGCAGCGGTGGCCGCCGGATTGCCGGGGAGCCCCAGGAATGGCTTGTCGTTGAGCAGGCCGAAAAGAACCGGCTTTCCTGGCTTGATAGCTACTTTCCAGAACTTTCGTTCAAACCCCCTCGCCAAAAGGGTCTTCTGGACCATGTCCTTTTCACCGACTGAGACTCCGCCGGTAGAAAGCAGCAGGTCTGCCTCCAGACCTTGATCGAGCAACTTGTTCAGATCCCCGGCATCATCGTGCCCGATTCCCAAAGGAATCGGGATACAACCACATTCAGAAATACGAGCAATGAGATACTGAAGATTAGAGTTAACGATCTGACCAGGCCCCGGTACCTGTCCAAGTTCGACCAGTTCGTCACCCGTGGAAAAAACAGCTACCCTGGGCTTGGGTACAACCTCGACCCGGACAACACCAGCACTGGCAAGTAGACCGATTTCACCGGCATTGAGTCGAGTTCCCGCCGCGAGGAGTTCCTCGCCGGCTTGGAATTCTTCACCCAGGTAACGAACATGCTGGCCCCTGGTTACGTTTTTATTGATCAGAAGTTGATCACCCTTAGAGTCAACATCTTCCAAGGGAACCACACTGTCTGCCCCCTCCGGTAAAATTGCACCAGTGGTGATCTGCACGGCTTCACCGATTTGCAGACGACTATTGTAGGGATGTCCAGCGAAAGACCTCCCCGTAATTGTCAGCGCCCCGGAACCTGTAAATGATTCCGAATCAAAAGCAAAACCATCCATAGCTGAATTGTCCCAGCGTGGCATGTCATAACGTGCAGAAACAGAAGAGGCCAGAACCAATCCGTGTGCCTCGACAAGCGACAGAGTCTGCGCCGCCAGCGGTTGTATGTTGCTTATGAGCACCTGCAGGGCCTGGTTAAACGTCAGCATAAATCACTCCTGAAAGTTTTCAATGCGGGATTCACGGGCCTTGAAAACAGCCCAGAGCCGAGCCCCTGGTTGCGGTTCTCCCAGTGCTTGATAACCGCGGACGCTCAATTCAGCGACCAGTTTATCCTCTGCGACCAAGGTCATTCTAACGCGGTCACCCCGCAGGACGACATCCTTGACCCTGCCGTGAAGGTGGTTTCTCGGGCTTCCTTCCGGCAAGTTCCGGTAGACGGCAACATCCCAGGGATAAATGGTCAGACAAGCAGGCCCCGGTTTAACCTGCTCGAAGGGAGCGATGAATGTCAGACCTCCTTTGCTGCGGAAGACCTGTTTTCCGGCAACTTCCGTAACTTCGCCGGGTATGTAGTTGACACCGACAACCTGGGCGATAAATTCAGTGGTTGGTTCGCTCAAAAGCTGGTGAAAACTGCCATGTTGCACAATCTGGCCCCTCTCAATAACGGCAACCCGTTTTCTGAAATAGGCAACCTCTTCCACCTCGTGCGTGACCAACAGAGTCGGAATGTTTAGTTTGACCAGAACAGACCGCAGCCAGTCACGGATTTCTCCGCGAGCAGTCGGGTCCAGGGCAGCCGTGGGTTCATCAAGCAGCAACAGTTCCGGATCGGTGGTGAGGCTGCGAGCCAGCGCGACTTTTTGCCTCTCGCCCCCGGAAAGGCTGGTGACGCTGCGTTCGGCCAAGTGTGCAATGTTGAGAATATCGAGTAGATGAGCGGTGCGCTTCTGGCGTTCTACTCGTCCCGAGCCGCGAACCTTCATGCCAAAGCCGATGTTGCCATTGACGTTGAGATGAGGGAAAAGAGCAAGGTCCTGGAACACCATTCCGATACGTCGTTGTTCGGGAGGCAAATCGATCCCGTTAGCGGAATCAAAGAGTGTGCGTTCTCCAAGTTTGATCAGTCCTGAAGACGGTTGAGTGAGTCCAGAAAGGAGTCTTAGGAAGCTACTTTTGCCCGCTCCGTTCGGTCCGAGGAGGATCGTTATGCCGGGCTCAACGGAGAGTTCCAAGTCCAGTTTGAAGTGAGCCAGAGGAGAATGAACTACGCAATTCAAGCCACTCATAGTCGTCTATCCCGAGGTGCCAACATGTGGACTGCAGCCAGCAGTAAGAGAGAAATCAGAAGGAGCAGTGTTCCCAATGCGAAAGCCTGCTGGGGATCGGATTCAAAAGAGCTGTAGATTGCCAGGGAGAGAGTCTGGGTACGTCCAGGCAAGTTGCCGGCAAACATAACAATAGCACCGAACAGCCCGACGCTCTGTGCAACGGCCATGATCAGCTCGGCAAAAAGACCACGTTTGACCACAGGTAAAACCACGTATAAGAATGCCTGCCACGGAGTCGCCCCAAGAATCAGCGCTGCTTCTTCCAGCTTTTTATCGACCCCATCGAAAAGGACCGTGCACCGGCGAACGAAAAACGGGGTAACAATAAAAACAATACCGAGGACAACCGCGCCTAAGGTAAAGGTAACCCGTATGCCGAGGTTGGAGAACAGTTCACCGAATAAGCCACGGCGGCCAAAAGCTAGTAGCAGGGCCAGGCCTGCGACCACCGGAGGCATGACCATCGGCAGTTCCAACAGGACCTCCAATGATCTTCTCAATCGACCGCGACAACGAGCCAGACCGTAGGCTGAAGGGAGGCCGAGTAAAAACATCAAGGGAAGAGCACAAAACGATGACAGGAGAGTAATCCAGGTTGCCGTCAGAACCTCCGGATCAACCAGCAACTTCATGATCTCCACCGGGCTGCTTGCGAGCAGCAAGGCGAGAATTGGCAACATAATCAGCAGGCCAAGCAGAAGACCGTTAACGGCGAGAAAGAGGTTAAAGAGACGCGGTTTTTTCACTGTGCTGCCTCCGGTGAAAAACCGTGACGAGCAAACACCTGTATTGCTTCAGGGCTGGCCAATAACGCAATGAACTTGTCGGCTTGATTTTCAACTTCGGGAACTTTTGCCAAGAAGTAGATCGCCAATGGGTTGTGCTTCCGGGGCAGTGACACGGCCTTTAATCTGCCCGGAATGAAATCGCTCTGGTAGACGATGCCGGCATCGGCTTCACCAATTAGAAGCTTGGCGACGATTGACTTGACCTTGCTCTCCTCACTAACCACATTGCTCTCGACATTTTTAACCAACAGCGAGCCGTAGGCCGGATCACCTGCCAGGTTCGATAACAACTGTCGAGCATAATTGCCCACCGGAACCTGTTGGTTGCCAATGATCACCAGCAACCCCGATCGGCCAAGATCCTCAATTTTGGTCAGCGGTGGTTGCAGGTCAATACGCGTGACCAGCAGTAATCGGTTGTATAAGAAAGGCCGAAAAGCTTCCACCAGTCCCTTGTTATGCAACCTTGTCATCGCCTGCTGGTTGGCGGAGATGAACAGGTCGGCCGGTACTCCTTGATCAATCTGCGTGGCCAACGTCTGGCTTCCGGCAAAATTCAGAAGGACCTGCTCGCCCGGGTACTCAGCCTGGTAAAGCTGGGTGATTTCTTTCAATGCATCGGTCAATGAAGATGCTGCAAAGACAGAAAGCTCGCCGGCTGTAGACGGCGCGATGCCAAAAAGAATTACTACGAATAATGATATGAACAGATTCCGAGCACAGGTCATGGCTGAAAAATCTCTTCAAAATGGAAATCAGCATTCGCATTGACACTCTCACGCAGTTTTTCGAAGTTTTGCAGCAGGTCCAGTGCGGCCTGGGTAAGGTGAGTCGCTCCCCCGCCTTTTCCTCCGGTTCGCTTCTCAAATAGTGGAAACGGAGCATGCTCATCCATAGCGTTCAGTTGAGACCATGCTTTGCGATAGGACATCCCGAGTTTCTTTGCCGCAGCATTGATAGAACCTGTTTGTTCAACAGCCGACAACAAACGGTAACGGCCGTCACCGAGAAACGGCTGACCGCGAAATTCAAGCCAGACCTTTGAACGGACTCGAAAATCATTCATGATAAAAAACGCTCAACGATCAGGTTACAGATCCCGGCTGCGTCATTGATATTGTAAACGGGCACATCAAGCTTGAGTTCCACGTCAGAGACGACTGCAATCAGGGTCGGATCATACTCTTCATCACGACAGAGCAACCGCTCGCTGCGTTCGCTCCGATGAACTTCAACCTTCGGCATTGAACTACGTTTGAATCCTTCGGTCAGAACAATATCCAGATCGGCACAGTACCTTTCGATTGTTGCAGCCAAAGCCGGTTCCTCGTCGTGCGGATTCTGTTTGACCATGGCAACCTTGGCCGGAGAGGTAATCAGCATGGTGTCGGCTCCGGCCTGGGTCAATCGCCAGGAGTCCTTCCCCTCATGATCAATGCTGAAATCGTGGGCATCGTGCTTTACTGCGCCGACCTTGTAGCCTCGTTGTTTCATTTCAGCGATCAGTTTTTCCAAAAGGGTGGTTTTGCCTGTTCCGCTCTTCGCAACAATTGAAACAACCGGTGGGGTCACCTTTTCCTCCTCGATG
>SBFN01000160.1 GCA_006226895.1 Deltaproteobacteria bacterium
TCCGGTCCGGCAGAAGTCTTTGAACGCTTCGGTGGTGCCGATAAAGTTGTTGAAGTGCAGGCTCTGGCGGGAGACAGCTCTGATAATGTTCCTGGTGTTCCAGGGATCGGTGAGAAAACGGCGAAAGCTCTGATCGATGAATTTGGTGATGTCGAGACACTGTTGGCCAGTCTTGATCAGCTCAAAGGCAAGCGTCGGGAAAATCTGGAGAACTTTGCAGACCAGGCCCGCCTGTCGAAGCAGCTGGTCACTTTGATTGCTGACCTCGATCTGGATGTCGATGATAACGCCTTTGTCATGGCAGAACCAAACCGGCAGGCTTTGACCGAGCTCTTTAAGGAGTGCGAGTTCCACAAGTTATTGCAGGAATTCTCTGATGATTCACGTGACAGTGCCAAAGAGGCTGACTACCGAGCCGTTTTGAATGAAACGGACCTGGCGGAGATGGTTGCTGCCCTGGAGGCCTCGGAGCGCTTTGCTTTTGATACCGAAACGACCGGGCTTGATCCCTTACGTGCTGATCTGGTTGGTCTCTCTTTCTCGGTGACTGCGGGGGAGGCGTGGTATGTGCCGGTCAGTCACCGGTATCTTGGAGTCCCGGAACAGCTGCCTCTCGATAAGGTGCTCGCGGCGGTTGGCCCGTTGTTGGGCTCTGACGAGTATTTGAAGGTCGGCCAGAACCTGAAGTACGACATCCTGGTGATGGGGCGGGTGGGGGTCGCAGTGACTGAGCCAATCTTTGATACCATGCTGGCCAGTTACCTGGCGAATTCAGCGGCTCAGTCCCATGGTATGGACAGTCTGGCCACTGAACTGCTCGATTATCGCACCATCCCCTACAGCGATGTTGCCGGCAGCGGCAAGAAGAAGATCTGTTTCGATGAAGTCGAGGTCGAAAAGGCAACGGTCTATGCCGCAGAGGATGCCGATATCACTTTGCGGCTCTACGAAAAACTTCTGCCGATGGTTGCCGAGCAGGAACAGCAGGAGCTTTTTGATAATGTTGAGATGGCACTGTTGCCGATTCTTGTCAAGATGGAGCAGGCCGGGATTCGTATCGATGCTGAATTGTTGAACGGTCTCTCGGCAGACATGGAGAAGAAGCTTGCCGCACTCGAAGGCGAGGTCCATGGATTGGCGGGAACTGCTTTTAATATCGGCTCGCCGAAACAGCTTGGGGAAGTTCTTTTTGAACGCCTCGGCCTGCCGAAGGGTAAGAAGACCAAAACCGGCTGGTCGACCGATGTGGAGGTGTTGAGCGCCTTGGCCGAGGAACATGAGATTGCTGAGAAAATCCTTGATTATCGTTCCCTGTCCAAATTGAAGGGGACTTATACCGACGCCTTGCCAAAGCTGATTCATCCTGGCACCGGGCGTATTCACAGTAGCTTCAACCAGGCGGTGACTGCTACGGGCAGGCTCTCTTCAAGTAACCCCAACTTGCAGAATATCCCGATTCGTACATCCGGGAAGGTTTTATTCCTTCTGAGGGTTGCCTGCTGCTCGCGGCCGACTATTCACAGGTCGAACTGCGGATTCTGGCCCACATGGCTGACGAACCAGCCTTAAAGGAAGCTTTTGCCCGCGGCGAAGATATCCACCGTCGTACAGCCAGTGAAGTCCTCGGCCTCTTTCCTGAGATGGTCACCGACGAGCAACGCCGTCAAGCCAAGGCGATCAACTTCGGCGTCATCTACGGAATGAGCGCCTTCGGTCTCGCCAAGCAGCTTGGTATCAGCCGCCGTGAGGCCCAGACCTTTATCGACACTTACTTTGAGCGTTACCCCGGTATCCGGACTTTTATGGACTCCTGTGTCGCGGAAGCACGCGAAAAGATGTACGTGACAACCTTGCTGGGACGGCGCTGTGCAATTCCGGAGATCAACAGCAAGAATGGTGCGGTGCGCGGCTATGCCGAGCGTAACGCTATCAACTACCCGGTGCAGGGCTCAGCCGCCGACATCATCAAAGTTGCCATGGTGCGTATCGCTCATCGCCTCGCCAAAGAAGCTACAAAACGCGTATGCTACTTCAGGTTCACGACGAACTGGTTTTTGATGTCCCCGTTGGTGAGCTGGAAAACGTGACGACTCTCGTGACCGAAGAAATGGAGGGCGCGGTCGATGTCAGCGTGCCTCTTCTGGTGGAGGTTGGCAGTGGCCACAATTGGCGCGAAGCTCACTGAATTTGGCCTGCGGGCTTGACAAATACCAGAATAAAAGTGATGCTTTCCGGCGTCTTGCATTTTGTTGATTGTGATTGGTCACATATAAATAGGGAGGATGGATAATGAAGAACATGCGTATCTTATTGAGTGCCCTGGTTGCACTCACACTCTTTTCCGGGTCGGCGTTTGCCTACCTGCAACCCAATGTTAATCTCGGTTTCACAAGCTTTCTTGATGGTGGCCCTCCTGCCGGACCCGGACATTACCTCTCCGAATACCTGCAATTTTATTCAGCGGATGAGTTGAAAGATGGCCCTCCTGGCGAGGTTGATGTTTGGATCTTGATGAACCAGTATATCTATCAGTCGGACCAACCTGTTCTCTTTGGTGGCAAGTGGGGTCTCAACGTCATGCTGCCGATTGTTTCTCTCGATATGGACTCTCCTATTTTGAATGATAACGGCACCGGGCTCGGTGACCTTCTCGTTGGTCCTTATATCCAGTGGGACCCGATCATGGGAGAGAAAGGCCCCCTGATGCTCAACCGTATCGAGCTGCAGACGATCTGGCCGACCGGAGATTATGATGACAGCAAGAGCCTTAATCAGGGCAGCAACCACTTCTCGTTCAATCCATACTGGGCAGCCACTGTGTTTCTCGGACCCAAGGCTACCGTTTCCTGGCGTCTGCATTATCTCTGGAATGATGAGAACGACGAATTCCGAGGGGGAACAAAAATGGGCAAGTCTGACGTTGATTTGAAACTGGAGCCCGGTCAGGCCGTCCATGCCAATTTTACTGCGGCCTACGAAGTGATGCCGAAGCAACTGCGCCTCGGTATCAATGGTTACTGGTTTGATCAGATCAGCGACACGGAAGTTGAAGGGAATGATGTTGGTGATGACGAGAAAGTCTTCGCTATTGGGCCGGGCTTGGTTTACCATTTCTCCCAGGATACACACCTCTTTGTGAATGCCTATTTCGAGAGTGGTGCTGAAAACCGGCCAGAAGGTGATCGTTATAATATGCGTTTTGTTCATCATTTCTAGGCCCAGAAAGCTTCTGTTAATTATGAAAGACCGCCCTGAACCGGGTGGTCTTTTCTTTTGAGGGCAATGTCGCAATGTGTTTTTGTCGCTGGAGTCTTGCTATGATGGTTTAAACGTGGCATGATGCCCGCCCTTTTGGATAATCACGGGGCATTATTGATGGTTAAAGAGAACGATTACGTTGCCATATTCCACTCGATTCATCGGGTTCTCAAGGCTGAGAAAATTCTTAAGCAGGAGCAGCAGGATTTCTTGCTGATTCCTGTGCCTCGACAGCTGACTTCTGATTGCGGGTTGGCTTTGCGCTTTTCGCCCGGGGTAAAGGACGATCTGTTGTCAATCCTTGCAGAGTCTGACCTGTCTCCAGCGGAAATATATCAACGCAGCGACGGCGCTTATCTGGATGTTTCCGACCTGCTGTAACCCTCAGCAGGAGAGACTTGCCCGGGCCTGATTTCGCTTGACAAAGTCCGCGCAGTTTATCTAAAGTGCTCCCTTTGCTTTCCGGCAATAAACTGATAACAGTATGTTTGATAACCTGACAGAAAAATTTGATGCTGTATTCAAACAGCTTCGCGGCCGTGGCCGTCTGACTGAAGACAATATTCAGCAGGCTATGCGTGAGGTCCCTTTTGGAAGCAGATGTTAACTTCAAGGTGGTTAAAGACTTCGTGGCAGCGGTGCGTGAACGTGCTGTTGGTCATGATGTCTTGCAAAGTTTGACCCCGGGTCAGCAGGTGGTTCAGATCGTTCGCGATGAACTGGGCTTGCTGATGGGTGGCAGTGAGGATAACCAGCTGAACCTGGCTGCCCGCCCGCCTGTTCCGATTATGCTTTGCGGTTTGCAGGGCGCGGGTAAAACCACCACCTGTGGCAAGTTGGCGCTCAAATTGCGACAGGAAAAGCGTAACCCTTTGATGGTCCCTGCCGACGTTTATCGCCCGGCAGCGATTGAACAGCTTAAAACCCTCGGCCGCCAGATCGATGTTCCGGTTTTCGATAGCAGCGCCGATCAGGATCCGGTTGAGATCTGCCGGTTGGCACGTGAGTTTGCCGACCGCCAGGGTTACGATACACTGATACTCGATACCGCCGGTCGTTTGCACGTTGACGACACTCTGATGCAGGAATTGGAGCGGATTCGCGACGACCTGCAACCTCAGGAAATCCTACTGGTGGCGGACGCCATGACAGGCCAGGATGCGGTCAATGTGGCCAGCTCTTTTAATGAGCGCCTCGACTTGACAGGTGTTATCCTGACCAAGCTCGATGGCGATGCCCGCGGTGGTGCTGCACTGTCGATTCGTGCCGTCACCGGTAAGCCAATCAAGCTTGTCGGTATGGGCGAAAAGCTCGATGCTCTGGAAGCCTTTCATCCCGAAAGGATGGCGCAGCGGATTCTCGGTATGGGGGATGTGCTCTCCCTGATCGAAAAAGCCGAAGCGGCCATCGATAAGGATGACGCTGCCAATATGGAAAAACGTCTCCGTGAGGATGGCTTTACCCTGGAGACCTTCAAGGAGCAGCTGCAGTCAATTAAAAAAATGGGCTCGATGGAATCAATGCTTTCGATGATTCCCGGAGCCGGCAAAGCTCTCAAAAAAATGAAGGGCATGCAGCTTCCTGATGACGAGATGAAAAAGATCGAGGCGATTATCGATTCGATGACGCGCAAAGAACGACAAAACCATAAGATTATCAATGGTTCCAGACGTTTGCGCATTGCCAATGGTAGCGGTACCCGCGTGCAGGATGTTAACCAACTGCTCAAGCGTTTCACCGAGGCCCAGAAGATGATGAAGAAGATGCAGAAGATGGGTCCCAAGGGCCTGCGCGGCATGATGGGTCCTGGTGGAATGCCCATGTAGAGTTTTACCTGGCCCGTATCGGGTTGCATGATAGCCAGACAGAGATATAACTAGGGGATACCCCCGATAATAAAGATGAGCGACAAGCTCAGGAGGAAAGAAGTCGATGGCAGTAAAAATCAGACTGGCCCGTGGCGGCGCCAAGAAGAAACCTTTTTATCAGATGCAGACGAGCGGTTCCCCCGCGACGGTCGCTTTATCGAAAAATTGGGGCAATACGATCCGAAGCAGGATCCCCCAATGGTTAATATCGTTGAAGAGAAAACCCTTGAGTGGCTGAACAAAGGTGCTCAGCCTACTGATACGGTTCGTCAACTGCTGCGTAAGCAGGGAATCTGGGCCAAGTACAAGCAGGCTTAAGATCCTGAGCTTTTGCGGCACCCGCAACAGGATTTCGCTGTTGTCTAAAGGATGGTCGCCATGAAAGAGCTCATCGAATTCATCGCCAAAGCTCTGGTGGATAACCCTGAAGCGATCTCCATCAGTGAAGATGAAGACGCCGATGGAACAATTCTTGTGAAATTGGCTGCGGCCCAGGAAGATATGGGGCGCATTATTGGCAAGCAGGGGCGCACGGCTAAAGCCATGCGCACCCTCCTCAATGCCAAGGCCACACGTGAGAACAAAAGGGCTGTTCTACAGATCCTTGAGTGATGGCCTTGCCATCTCCTGTTGTTCTTTTTGAGAGTGTATTCTGGATGTTGGATGTCAAGCCTGAGGATCTCCTCGAAGTGGGCGTCGTAGTCGGCATTCACGGCTTACGTGGGGATGTTAAGATTCGACCATTGCCGACCGGGGATCTGGCTTTGCCGGGTGCCCGTGAAGTTTATCTAAAGGACAGTCGCGACCTCCTTGTTGCTTACAAAACTGTCCGCTCTTCCAAACACAAACAGAATGTTCTGCTACGCCTTGCCGGGCTGGAAACCCTGGCTGCTGCAGAATCTCTGGTTGGTGCCTCGATCTGGATGGCCAAGGCCGACCTTCCTGAACTGAATGATGAGCAATACTATTGGTCCGATCTGGAGGGTCTGGAAGTGGTTGATCAGCAGCAGGGTGTGCTCGGCCGCGTGGTTGGAATGTTTGCGACTGCGGCTCACGACATCCTCGAGGTTGATAGCCCTGCCGGTGAAATCCTGATTCCGGCGATTGAGCCTTTCCTGGTGCGGGTTGACCGGGACGCCGAACAACTGCACGTCAGTCTCCCCGAAGGGCTTATCCCAGAGGCGGAGCAATAAACTTCCCATGAAATTTGACGTCCTGACGATCTTTCCCGACATGCTCGAAGGCCCTTTAGCAGCGAGCATTCTTGGTAAGGCTGCTGATAAAGGCCTGATCGAGATCAATCTGCACAACTTGCGTGACTGGGCGGAAGGTAAGCACAAGATGACCGACGACACCCCTTATGGAGGTGGTGACGGTATGGTCATGAAGGTTGAGCCGGTTGCTGCAGCACTCTCTGAGCTCAGAGAAAAGAGACCGGCTTCGAGGGTTCTGCTCATGTCGCCTCAGGGGAAAACCTTTCAGCAAGCTGATGCGGAGCGGTTCAGCCAGGAGGCTGGACTGGTGTTTGTTTGCGGTCGCTACGAAGGTTTTGATGAACGTATAAGGTCGCTGGTTGACGAAGAAGTCTCTCTGGGTGATTTCGTTCTGACCGGTGGAGAGCTGGCTGCTGCGACCATCCTTGATGCCACAGCACGCCTGCTGCCCGGTGTTCTTGGTGCTTCCGGTAGTGCCAAGGGAGACAGTTTCAGTGATGGCCTTCTGGAGTATCCCCAATACACGCGGCCGGCTGAGTTCGAGGGCGTGCGTGTGCCGGAGGTTCTGACGTCGGGTAATCATCAACTGGTTGCCAACTGGCGTCGACGCGAACAATTACGACGCACTCTGGAGCGCCGGCCGGAACTCCTCGAGTCAGCCCCTCTGAGCAAGGAAGATCTCCTTTACCTTGATGAACTACGCGCTGCAATGGAGCAGGAGCAGTGATCTTCAAGCCGATGGCCATCGCCCTGGTCCATCACCCTGTTCTCGATCGACGTGGGGATGTGGTCACCTCGGCCGTTACCAACCTCGATATCCATGATCTGGCCCGCCTGGCAACAACCTACAACCTTTCACGTTATTACCTTGTAACCCCGGCGGCGGAACAACAGTTGCTCGCTTCGCGCATTATTGGCCACTGGCAGAAAGGGGCCGGCGCCAGCTACAACCCGGATCGATGTCAGGCTCTCGACTGCCTGCAGGTCGTGAACAGCTTTGATGACGCTCTCGCAGACTGGCGTTCTCTGGTCGGCTCAGAAGGCCTTGCGATGCTGACGGGTGCCAGTCACCAGGA
>SBFN01000011.1 GCA_006226895.1 Deltaproteobacteria bacterium
ATGCTTCAACAAAGAAACGCCCTGTCGGAACTTGGCTGGAAACATTTTTTCCAGCAGCAGTTAAGCCTCGAGGAGTTGGAAACGACCATTCCTGTTCGGGTCTTCGCCCTGAATCGTCATCTGGTTGATGGCGTGGGAGAGGATGGTCGACAGCAGTTCGCTCTGCCTCATTCATGGTTGCGTTACTCAGTAGAGGAACTTCCGACCGTTGGCGACTGGCTGCTTATTGATAGCGATGGCCAGCCGTTTCGTCTTCTGGAGCGTGTCAGCCTTTTCAAGCGCATGGCTTCCGGTCGTGATGCCCGCGTGCAGCTGATGGCCGCCAACGTAGATACCCTCTTTATAGTCACTTCCTGTAATTCTGATTTTAATCTGTCACGTCTGGAACGTTACCTTGCCATGGCGCTTGACGCATGCGTTGAACCGGTGGTCATTCTGACCAAGGTAGACCTGATCGACGATGTCGAAACCTATCGTGCCAAGGCGCGGACTCTTCGCCATGATCTGGCTGTGGAAGCGGTCAACTCCAGGAATACGAGCGTGATTGAAACCTTGAGGCCCTGGTGTCGTAAAGGGCAGACTGTGGCCTTGGTCGGGTCGAGTGGTGTTGGCAAGTCCACCCTGGTCAATTGCTGACGTCCAGGAAACCGGGGCGACTCGAGAAGGTGATGCCAAGGGCCGTCATACCACCACCTCACGTTCCTTGCACGTTTTACCGGCCGGTGGCCTTTTGCTGGACAGCCCGGGGTTGCGGGAATTGCAGCTGAGCGACTGCGCAGAAGGGGTCGCCTCACTTTTTGAAGAGATAGAGGCCGTCGCTCGCAGCTGTCGTTTCAATGATTGTCGCCACCAGGGCGAAGCTGGCTGCGCAGTGGCTGCAGCGGCCGAGAATGACGAGCTTGATCCGCGTCGTCTCACCAACTATCTCAAGCTGATTGCCGAGCAGGAACGGGCCGCCGAGACCCTCGTGGAAAAAAGGCGTAAGGATAAGAATTTTGGCAAAATGTATAAGAGGGTTCTGAACCAGAAGCGTAAAGAGAAGAGTTAGGCTTTGCTTTAGCCTGCGGTCTCTGCGTCTCGAGTGTGCAACGCGAACGGGCGTGAGTGAGCTTGTGTCCTTCCGGGTCATTTTTGATGAGCCTTTTTACGATCTTTTTTTCCACATTTACTCGCCCAGACATCTTTACAATCCACATCTCGTTGCGTATAGTCATACTTCATTCTCAAGGAGGTTTTCTAAGTGGAAAAGATCATTGATGGCAAGGCGATAGCCGCTGATATTCGTGAAGAGATTGCTGCTGATGTAGCGACGTTGAAAGAGCAGGGTGTGACACCTGGTCTGGCCGTTGTTCTGGTTGGTGATGACCCGGCCAGCCGGGTGTACGTGACGATGAAGGAGAAGGCGTGTGAAAAAGCCGGTATCTTCTCTGATGAGCATAAGCTCCCCGCAGAAACAACGGAAGCCCAACTTCTGGCGTTGATCGAAGAATTGAACAATGATGCGCGCATTGATGGCATCCTGGTTCAATTGCCATTGCCCGATCATATTGATGAGAGCAAGGTTCTGGAGTCGATCTCTCCGGCCAAGGATGCAGACGGCTTTCACCCCTATAATGTTGGTCGTCTGGTCACCGGCAATCCTCTTTACCAACCCTGTACACCTTATGGTGTTATGAAGATGCTGGAATATACCGGCGTTGACCTGAAGGGCAAGGAAGTTGTTGTGGTCGGTCGCTCCAATATTGTTGGCAAGCCTGTTGCCCTGATGTGTTTGGCCCAGCACGCGACTGTAACCCTCTGCCACTCCCGTACTCAAGATCTGCCGGGGAAGGTCGCACAGGCCGATGTCGTGATTGCAGCAGTCGGTCGTCCCGAGATGATTAAAGGCGCCTGGATCAAGGAAGGTGCTGTTGTTATCGACGTCGGCGTTAACCGTGTTGGCGAGAAGAAGCTGGTCGGTGATGTTGAATTCGAGGCGGCCAGGGAACGCGCCAGCGCCATCACCCCGGTTCCTGGTGGCGTCGGTCCCATGACCATCACCATGCTGCTTTACAATACTGTCGAAGGCGCCAAGCGCCGCGCCAAAAAGTAAGTAATTTATACGGCCCGGGACGAAGAATTCGTCACGGGCCGTTTTGCCTTAAGCCGCAAGGGTTGAGTTCTTCACCAGGCTCCAGCCCCCAAACGCCAGCTCCCGGTTTGATATGATAATCAGCGAACTGAAACCTTTTGCAGAGCTCCAGCAGGCCCTGGCCGACTTTGATAAGCTTTTTGTTGTTGGATGCGCCGCCTGCGCTACGGCCTGTAAGTCCGGCGGTGAAGATGAGGTCTTCAAGTTTCAGGAGTGGCTGAATGAGCAGGGCAAGGATGCGACCGGCAGCGTGATCATTGATGAAGCTTGTCATATCGCTCGCGCGGCCCGCGACCTGCGCCACCACAAGGCCGCGGTGCAGGATGCGGACGCCCTGGTGGTTCTTGCCTGCGGTTCGGGGATTCAGTCGATTTCATCCAACGTTGATAAACGCGTGGTGGGTGGTTTGAACTCCATGTTCCTGGGTAATGTCCGTCGCTTCGGTCAGTACGAGGAGATGTGTTCCCTCTGTGGTGACTGTATCCTCAATGAAACTGCAGGAATCTGTCCGGTGACCACCTGCGCCAAGAGTTTGCTGAATGGCCCCTGTGGCGGCATGGAGGACGGTCACTGTGAGGTTGATGCCGAGATTGAGTGTGCCTGGAGCCTGATTTACGAGCGCTTAAAGAGTCAACA
>SBFN01000180.1 GCA_006226895.1 Deltaproteobacteria bacterium
CAAGTGATTCAGGCGAGTCCGAGAGATTGTAATTTGGCTTCGGTCGGAATGCCATCGCTACCCCAGCCTCGAACCTCGTAGAAGTCCGGGAGCATGTCGGACAGCTTGCATACATGACCCTTGGTCGGGCCATCAGGCAGGGGCTCCTCAAGCATCCTTTTCGGCAACTTGTCCTCAGACGGGTCAATGCCTGCCGCGAGGTTGAAGACGCGCTCCATGTTGTAGATGCGGTCACCGATTTCGAGCAAGCCCTCATCGGTCAGATTTGTCCCGTTCGCCGCATTACAGAAGTTGACAAAATGTGGGACGCCGATTCCGAAGGTGGTAAAGAGGCAGACACCTGCGGAATCAACCACGGCAGTGAAATCCTGGAAAATTTTCAATACGCCAGCCTTGCCTTCTGTGGCAGAAGGGTCAAGTTTTTCCGGCAGACCGAGGGTCTCTGCCGAGTTGATGTAGCCGCGCACATGGCAGGCGCCGCGGTTGCTGGTGGCGTACTGCAGGCCCATGCCCTGTACATGGCGTGGATCGTAGGCTGGGAACTCAAGCTTCTTGACCGACATAGACAGTTCGGGAACCCCGTAGCTCTCTGCCAGGCGATAAGAGCCCAGGCCGATTTTTTTGCCGAAACCTTCACCCTTGCCGGTCATCTCGGTCAGCTTGACCATCGCGTCGCCATCACCGAAGTTCAGTGACATGCCGACCTCTTCTTCGCTGATCAGCCCTTTTTCAAACAGCTCCATGGCACAACCGATTGTCGAACCGAGGGAGATGGGGTCCATGCCGTATTCGTTGCAGAATCGCAGGCATGTCAGAAATACCGCAAGCCGCGCCGAGAGCCCAGAGTGTTTCATATTCGGGTCCTTCGCCTTCGCCGGCATATCTGGGATCCGTTATCTTGGTCACACGGCCGCAGCTGATGATGCACCCCATGCAGCTCTTGACTCGTCTCAGTTCACCTGCAACCAGAGCTTCGCCTGAAATGTCCTCGGCCTTATCAAAGGTGCCGCTCTGTGCATTTCGAGTTGGCAGCCCGCCATTCTGATTCATGACGTTAACCAGGACCGCTGTCCCCAAGGCAGGCAGACCTTCACCGGTGACCGGGTTCTCCTTAAGCACGCCATAGGAATCAAGCGCTGCCTCGCGATAAGCTTTTGGATCTGCAACCTGAACGCCGCCGGTACCACGAACAGCAACGGCCTTGAGGTTCTTGCTGCCCATGACCATGCCGACGCCGCTACGACCGGCAGCGCGGTGTTTATCGTTGATCACACAAGCGAAATGCACACCGATTTCACCGGCAGGACCTATGCAGGCAACCTTGGCGTCACCGTGGAACTCGCTTAAAATTGCTTCTTCTGTATCATTGCTCGACATTCCCCACAGATGGACAGCGCCAACCAGCTCGGCCTTGCCGTCGCGAACCTGCAGGTAGACCGGGTGCTCCGACTTGCCTTCGAAGATGATCATGTCAAAGCCGGCGTACTTGAGCTCGCTTGGGAAGTAACCGCCGGAATTGGAGCAGGCGATAGTGCCGGTGAGGGGGGATTTGGTGATGACCATGTAGCGACCGTTGGCCGCACCATAAGTGCCGGTCAAGGGTCCGGTAGCCATAATCAGCTTGTTCTCCGGGCTCATGGGCTCAACCTCTGGAGAGACTTCTTCTGTGAAATATTTTGAACCCAGGCCGCGGCCGCCGATATAGTTGTTGGCCCACTCTTCGTTGAGGGCCTCGACGTTACAGGTTCCTGCCGCCAGGTCAACACGTAGTAACTTGCCTTGCCATGCCTTATTCATATCAGACCTCCATCTGCCCATCTTTCATAGCGTTGACGAAACGCAGCATCTTCTGCCGCAGCGGCTTGTCTTCCTCGTCCAGTGTTAAACACTGGGTCGGGCAGAAGGCGACACACTCAGGAGTGTCTCCGGCACAGAGGTTACACTTGTCCGCTTTGCCGGTGCTGTCGACATACTTGATCATGCCGAATGGGCAGGCACTCACGCAGGTCCGGCAGCCAACGCATTTAACATCGTCAACCGTGACAACGCCACTTGCCATATCTTTGCTGATAGCGTTTTTCGGGCAGGACTTCTCGCACCAGGGCTCATCACATTGCATGCAGGTCACGGTGATAAACTTGGCTTCCTCGATGAAAACTTCGTTGTAGATGCGGGAACGACTGGGAGCAAACTCGCCGGTGTTCTTGAACGAACAAGATAGTTCGCAGGTCTTGCAGCCAACACATTTTGCAGGATCGATACGAATCAGTTTTTGCATGAGCTACCTCCTTCTTGAGATGGGTGATAACCATAGAACGAAAAAACTTGGATCTCATAACCGTTATTTCATAATTTTGGGAGTGATTTAATTTCCTCCAAATAACATGTCTGAGCAGTATAGCAGTGTTTTTAAGGGCTGCCAGCGCAGCCTGAACTTCTTGTGAAACATTCTGGCTCAGAGGCAAATAGCAGGTAACATCAGTTGTGTTGTGAGTTATCTCTTGTCTCCTCTCCTCTCAGGCAACGCCCGGGACTTGAGTGTCATGATCTACTTTTCCCAGCTGGAAATTATTGCTTCAGTGGAATTGTTGAAAGATTGTACGCCGCCATAGGCTCGTGCTGATATTTGCGTTCCAATAAGAAAAGAGAAAAATGCATAGGCCGTGTCTTCGGAACTTCCAGTAATCGCCAGTGACTTCTCTTGCTGTCCTTGAATAAAGATTTCCATGAAAATTCCCACGGTTTCCTGGATGGTTTCTTCGAGAATCCGGTGAGAGCCCTCTTGCAAGGCGTTCAGGTCAGCGCTGATCGTTCCAACCAAACAGAGTTGCTGCTTTTGGAGACCCTCAGCAAAAACAGCCGCTAGCTTGCGTAGCTTATCGGGAGCCGTTCCCGTATCGGCGACAATAGCCCTGTATTTGTCGCCGTAGGAGACCTGACAGCGTTTCAGCAACGCTTCGATCAAATTCTCTTTTTTAGGGAAATGGTGGTGGATGCTTGCCTTGCGAACACCTACGGAATTGCTGATCTGCTGATAGCTCATGGCGTTGGGTCCAGCTTTCTGTGCCAGTTGTTCCGCAACGTCCAAAATTTTAGTTGTTGTCATATTCATGACAGCCAACCTACCAGTAGGTAGGGAAGAGGTCAATGGTTTTAGTTTTGTATTAAGGGCCGCACGAAAAATTGTGATGTTGTCATGCTCTTCGAGTAAAACAACAAAAAAGGCGACCCAAGCGGGCCGCCTTTTTTCGTTTGAATTGTGCTCGAAACCTTACGGCTTAATGATGATCTTGCCGAAGAGGCCTTTTCCTGAGAGAAACTGCTCGTAGGCTTCTGCGGCCTGGTCGAAGGTGTACTCGGCACCAACGAAGGATTTGATCTTGCCCTGTCCCATCCAGTAAAAGCCCTGCTCGAGTTCTGCTTTGGTGCCCTGGGTAGAACCGAGGATGTTTGTTCCCTTGAAAAAGATGTGGCGCAGGTCAATTTTGGCGTCATAGCCTGTGGTGGCACCGCAACTTACCAAGGTGCCGCCGAATTTCAAAAGGGTTAATTGTGCGTTGAAGTGGGTTTCGCCGACGTGATCGAAGGATACGTCGATGCCAGGAACGCCGCCTTCCTTTTTGGCGATTTCCTTGCAGATGCCACGAACTTCCTTGACCCAACCCTCGTCGCGGTGATTGACCACATAGTCTGCACCCAGGTCTTTGCACAGGTCTGCGTTTTCCGGGATGGCGGTGGCGATAACGGTGCAGTTGTAGAGCTTGGCGATCTGGATGCCCAAGTGGCCAACACCGGAGCGTCCGCCCATGATCAGTACGAGTTGGCCCGGTTTGATCTGAGCGCGACCGACCAGCATGTGCCAGGCAGTGAGCAGGTTCATGGCGGCGGCAGCAGCTTGTTCGTAGCTGACAGTGTCAGGAATTTTTACGACATTGATTTCTTTCAAGCAGACCTGCTCGGCATGGCTGCCGGGAGTTGTCTGGAAGCCCCAGACCATTCGCTTGGCGCAGTCAAATTCACGGCCGCTGGTGCAGGCTTCGCAAACCCGGCAGGCGATGTTGGCGTGTACGGCGACCCGGTCACCAACCTTAACGCTGGTTACCTTGCTGCCGACTGCAAGCACATCACCTGCAGCATCGGAGCCAGACGTATGTGGCAGTTCGACCGGAATCGGGTTGCCACGCATACCCCAGACATCGTTGTAGTTCAAAGCAGACGCCTTGACTTGAATCAGAACCTCATCCTCCTTTGGCTCAGGTGTGGGGATGTCCTCTACTTTCAGGATCTTGCCAAAGTTGTCATCGGGTGCATAATCTCTGTAAACAAGTGCTTTCATGGTTTGCTCCTTTTGTGATTAGTTTTTTGCAGCTTAATCGCTATTTGTTTATTTGTCAAACAAATATATAAATACTTCCCATTGTGTTAAAAATGGGTTATCTTGAAGCAAAGAAAAAAATATATCACTTGATTTCAGGGTGAACAGGGAGATTCCAAGAAAAATGGCCATTAATTTTCAGCCCGTAGTCGCAGAGAGTCTTGCCAAGCAGATTGCGGAAAACATTCGCAGCTCAATTTTGGATGGGAGCCTCAAAGCTGATGATCAGCTTCCAACTGAAGAGGTCTTAGCAGAAAAATTCAACGTATCTCGTCCGACTATTCGCGAGGCATTAAAGCGACTTGCAGCCCAAAACCTTATTCGCAGCCGTCGCGGCCCGACCGGTGGCACTTTTGTCAACCGCCCCAGCCAAGAGGACCTTCGCTCATCTTTGACGGGCTCTGCCATGCTCATGGTCAGTATGGGCGAGTTCAGCCTGTCTGAAATTGCTGAAGCACGTCGCGAGCTGGAGCTTACCTGTTGCCGGCTTGCCGCGGAGCGTCGTGAGGAAGAGCATTTGCTGACCATGGCAGAAGAAATTAAACGACAAAGGGATCCAGAGACCACCGATGTCGACTTCTGCGCCTCGGATGTCCGTTTCCACCGGGCGCTGGTTGATGCGACCGGGAACCCGGTTATGCAGTTTGTCATGTTTGCGGTTATTGAAGCCTTGCAGCCTGCGACCAATCTGGTCATTTTCCGGTTCAGGGAACGCGAAAAAATTATTGCCCAGCATGAACGTATCTATGCATCGATCATAGCGCAGGATGCTGATGCGACCGAAGAGGCAATGGCCGAGCAGATGAATTACCTCTGTGAGCAATATGCTCAGGCTCAGGAGTGGCGTCGCGAACGTGATGAGGAGTCGCAGTGATCGATCAATTTAAAGCACTGGTGCTGTCCCGGAATGATGGC
>SBFN01000010.1 GCA_006226895.1 Deltaproteobacteria bacterium
GGATAAAAATTTCTTGCTCGCAAAAGCACAGGAAAAACACGAAGGCGTCATCAAGTTTCATCTTGATTTCCGGGAAGGCCCCTCACCGCAGAAAACCCTCCTCAGGGAGTTGAACAACTGGCGTTCCAAGCTCAGAGAGCTTGGCCTGATCGGTCAGGATCCTGAGCGTTACGAAGGCTACGGTTTTGGCAATCTCAGCCGCCGCCTGCCCGGTCAGAAGGAGAATGCTTTTTTAATCAGCGGCACCCAAACCGGCCACCTGGACGAGTTACATGCGGACCATTACGCGACCGTCCTGCAATGCCGCCCCGCGAAAAATCAGCTGCAGGCCACAGGCCAGATCAAGCCGTCATCTGAAGCCCTCTCTCACGGCATTCTCTATCAGAGTCATCCGGGAATCCACTGGGTCATGCATCTGCACAGCCCGGACATTTTCAACAATTACAGAACCTTGAATCTTCCGTGCACCGACCCTTCTGCCGCCTATGGCACGCCGGAAATGGCCTCTGCAATCGAAGCCCTGGCAAAAGAGCGCGAAGACAGCCATCCCTCCCTTCTGGTCATGGGAGGGCATCAAGACGGTATTCTGGCCTACGGTTCCGATGCAGAAGCAACCGGCGAACTGGTCATAAGAACCCTGAACCGAAAGCGGACCTTAACACGCTCTGCAAACCCGTCAGGCGCAGTCATTAAATCGCGATTGGCTTGCTGGCGATACCGGCGAGTGAATTATCCTGTCACACTCCTATTGCAGGCTTATCCACAGACTGCTATCTTTGCTTGTCGAGCTCAACCTGCCCCGGTTAAACCATTTTCCCTTATGCCACGGCGGCAGGTTCAACCTCTTTTTCGGAGTTCATCATGACCGTTGCACCAGAACTACCCTGGCTTTTGGCCGCCTTGACCGTCGGCTTTTTCTTCGGACTCCTGCCAGCCATCCTGCTGATAAAGACACGTAGCGAAGCAGCAAGACTGTCCGGACGACAGGAGCTCTCTACAGATTTGGCAATTTTAGAGGAACGCCTGGCCGGCCGTGAGGAGCAACTGCGTCAGCAGCTTGTCGAGTTAACCGAACTGCAAGATCAGGCGGAAAAGCTGCAGGGAGAGAAGACCCTGTTGGAAAGGGAGAAAGTGCGGCTTGACACAGAACTCAAGGAAGAGATCCGTCGTTCTGATGAGAACCTCAAAGTCCTGAATGACACCAGACAGGAGATGCAGGTTCAATTTGAGAATCTGGCCAACCAGATTTTTGCCGAGAAGACAAAGACCTTTGCCGACCAGAGCAAAGCCAACCTGGCCACAATCCTGACACCTTTCAAAGAGAAGATTGCCGAATTCGAGAAAAAAGTCACTGACGTTTACACCACCGAAGGCAAAGAACGCCACTCGCTGATTAAAGAAGTACAACGTCTTCAGGAGTTGAACCAGAAGATTGGTGAAGACGCTGAGAACCTGACCAAAGCGCTCAAGGGCGACACCAAGACGCAGGGCACCTGGGGCGAGATTATCCTGGAGCGCATCCTCGAGGAATCCGGCCTGCGCAAAGGTCTCGAGTATGACACGCAAGGCGGCTTCAGAGATGGCGAAGGCAAGCTGCTGAAACCCGATGTCATTGTCCATCTTCCGGAAGAGAAGGACATCATCATCGACTCAAAGGTTTCCCTGGTGGCCTATGAGAAATATATGCGTGCGGAAACGGATGAGGACCGTGACCGGGCGGTCAAGGAACACCTGCTTTCTATCAATGGCCACCTGAAAGGCCTGGAGTCTAAAAAGTACGACGACCTGCCGGGCGTGAAGAGCCTGGACTTTGTCCTCATGTTCGTGCCGATCGAAGGCGCCTTCATGCTGGCGATCGACAAAGACAGTGAGATTTTCCGTAAGGCCTTCGACCAGAGCATCATGATCGTCAGCCCTTCCACCCTGCTGGTGACCTTGCGTACGATCCAGAACATCTGGCGCTACGAGCACCAGAACAAGAATGCCCTCGAGATTGCCGACAAGGCCGGCAACCTCTACGACAAGTTTGTGGGCTTCGTGGCCGACCTGGAAAAGATCGGCGACCAGATCGACAATACCCGCAAAGCCTACGATGGCGCTCACAATAAATTGACCAGCGGCAAAGGCAACCTGGTCTCCAGGGCTCAGAGTTTGATCGATCTGGGTGTGAAAAGTCGCAAGCAGTTGTCAGCGTCAGTTTTACAAGACGCTGAAGTGGGGGTGAATTTGGTGGAGAATGCGGAGAGAGGGACTGAAGAGTAAAAAAAAGAAGGTTATCTTTTCCCGTGTGCCGCCGCCGGAGACGAAAGGATTAAAGACGATCAGCAGGACGAACTGTTTGAGCGCAGCGGGTTTGCCTCCGGCCGTTTTTATTTTTTTTGACTCAGGACAGTAATTATGGTGACACAAAGAAAATGAAGTTGCTGGCGGGCAACCCCCGCCGGTTCTAGGCGTTATTCCTGAGCCTAAAGTTTAAGACTCCACAATACGACTGTAAATCCGGGACAACTTCCTAGTCTGCACCTGGTCCCAAACAATCCCGAAAGAAATCCTGGTTCCGATGTCCCACCTGTGGCTTTTGCTGCAGCAAACCGTATAATCGGGTCGCACGCAAATCACAAGCCAGCATTTTCTCCGCAAGAAAACCTAGCTCCTTCCGGCCTGAATAAAAGCGCCGCAAAACAGCCTGCGCCCTGGCCGGGTCCGAGATCACCGGCAACGAGCGCTTTTTGCGAGAGCTCGCCAGCACCTGTCGCCCTTTATCTGT
>SBFN01000030.1 GCA_006226895.1 Deltaproteobacteria bacterium
AGACAGGTTGACCTCTTTTCCGAAGAGGGTTCGGCAGGCATTAAAAACAGCTGTTTCAGAATGTAAGTGCATAGTCAGTCAAGGTCTCTGGCAAGGGGATATTCCTTCTTTTTTATAGCCTGTCGGCAGGGGGGAAACAAGAGACTTTTTAGCTGAACTAATGATTTTAGCGTTCAAACTATAACTGGTGGGGAATAACATTAAGGACGAAAAGATTAAGGGAGCGACGCAACGGAAACGTCGCATCTGAAAAATTGATTATTTGCGCCTTTTTGCTCCTCTCGGCGCTCTTGCGTTCCTTATTCCTCCGCAAGGCGTATTACCTGTTGTGTAAGAGGGTAAACTCATTTCTTGAAATTATAGTGCGCGATTTCATGATCGCTTTAATCACAAATCATCAGGGCCAAAAGCAACGACATCGTCAATCTTTTTTGCCTCTGTTATCAGCATGATCAGGCGATCAAGGCCGAGGGCAATTCCGGCATGGTCGCCAGTTCGGCAAGGAATTTTTCCGGGAGGGGGTAAGGTGTCTTGCCCGCCGTGCGCCGCAACTCTTCGTCCTCTTCAAAACGGCGGCGTTGTTCCTTTGCATCTGTCAATTCCGAAAAGGCATTAGCCAGTTCCAGTCCGTCGATGTAAAGCTCAAAACGCTCGGCGACCTGCGGCTCTCCAACCTTGGTGCGGGCCAGGGCCGCGAGACTGCTCGGGTACTCGGTCAGAAAAGTCGGTTTCTCTTTGCCCAGGTGCGGTTCAACCTCACTGGTTAGAATCTCTTCGAAGCCATCCGAGGCCAGGGCTTGGTTCAGGTCCACTGAGGCATATCGGGTAAAGGCCTCGGCAACAGTCAGCTTCTGCCATGGCATGGTCAGATCAATCGTGCGTCCTGACCGGCACAGCTTGCCCTCCGGGACCAGAACAAAAAGCAACTCCATACATTCATTCATCAGCGCGTTATAGTCGATTCCGGTCCGATACCATTCAAGCAGGGTGAACTCCGGCAGGTGAAACTGGCCGCGTTCACCCTCGCGCCAGACCCGGCAGATTTGGAACAGCTGCTCGTAACCGGCAGCCAACATGCGTTTCATGGCCAGTTCGGGCGAAGTGTGTAATGCGCAGGCGCCGCTGGCGACGGCTTCGATGTGCGGCTCGGGGGCGTTGGCCGGAATGCGATGGGGGGTCTCCACCTCGAGGTAGCCGCGATCGATGAAAAAGCTGCGGATGTTCTGAATGATCCGCGCTCTTTCTGTCAGCGTTTGTCGTTTGCGGGATAATGCCCAGCTTGGCTCGCTCATGAGCTTTCCTCGTTGGGAATTGCCCCAAAAACCCTGCCGTACCATTGCAGAAAGTCGTCCATCAGCAGGTAAAGACTGGGAACCAGAAACAGGGTGATGAGCGTGGCAAAGAGAATACCGAAGCCCAAAGAGAGAGCCATCGGGATCAGGAACCTGGCCTGTCGAGAGGTTTCGAAGATCATTGGCGCCAGACCGCCGAAGGTGGTCAGGGTGGTCAGAATGATCGGCCGGAAACGACGGCTGCCGGCAGCGCAAATGGCGCTGAAAGCAGAAGCCCCTTCCAATCTCTGCCGGTTGGCGTAATCGATCAAGACCAGCGAGTCGTTGACCACCACTCCAGAGAGAGCGACGATCCCCATCATGCTCATCAGGCTGAGACTGTAGCCCATGATCAGGTGACCGATGGTCGCACCAACCACGCCGAAAGGTATTGCCAGCATGACAATCAAGGGCTGGCTGTAGCTGCGAAATGGAATGGCGAGGAGAAAATAGATGGCAACCATAGCCAGGATAAAGCCGTTGGCCAGACCGCCAGTACTTTCTTTCATGCGGGCCTGTCGGCCTTGATAACCGTAGGTCAAGCCGGGGAAGTCCTCGGCCAGTTCGGGCAATATCTGGCTGTTCAGAGTGGCCAGAATCTGACCCGTTTGACTGATCGGTTCGACGCCTGCGGAGACACTTACCGTGCGCCGGGCATCACGACGATTAATCGTCGTATAAGCTCGGCCTCGCTCGACCTCTGCGACCTCGAAGAGGGGTACAAAGGTGCCGGCTGGCGTGCGGATCATCAGGTTTTCAATGCTGAACTCGCTGCTTCGTTCAGTTTCTGGCAAGCGCACGCGAACCGTCACCTCGTTGCGACCGCGCTGCTGACGCAAGGCCGTGGTGCCGGAGAAGGCGTTACGGACCTGGCGAGCGATGTCACGGGAGGTCAGACCGAGGCTTTCACCGCTCGGCTTGATGCGAAAGTCGAGCTGCTCCTTGCCCGGAGTGAAACCATCATCGACATCCTTAACGTTGGGAAACTCGGTCAGCTTTTCGGCCAGGGTGGTACTGGCGCGGTCGAGAACTTCTGTGTCACGATGCGAAAGTTCTACCGTCAGGGCTGCTCCACCTCCGGGGCCACCGCGGTCTGATTCGTAACGCAGGGATTCCAGACCGATAATCGAGCCGACTTTTGCGCGCCATAGTTTTGTCACGGTGCCTGTGGTCAGCGGCCTTATGTCCGGTGGGGTCAGGTAGGCTGTCACCTGCACCTGGCCTTCGTCGACCAGCGCGAAAACGCCCTG